>JABMNB010000041.1 GCA_013205335.1 Rhodospirillales bacterium | reverse complement strand
GCCGTGAACAGCCGCATGGGGCTCCTAGCAGGCTGTTGAAATAGGTTTTTCAGTAGTGCCGGCGAACAACATTGATCCGTCAACGGTCACCACGACACATAATTCAGGAGCGGCCGCCCCCGATTCGTCTGATTTGTTTATTTCGTTTGTTTCGTTTATTCGCCGGGACTCCGACTTTTTCCACGGCCTGCTAGGGGACGATACCGGCGGGAAGAGAAAGACAATGACGCGCGATGGCGCCCGGCGTCGTGAGCCATATCGAGTCGCGATGCCGGGCGATATGGCGAAGTGCACGCCTGAGATGCCGGAGCCGATGCGGCTGGCCGACGATATAGGCGTGCAGCGCGATGCCCATCACCAATGGCCGCTCCTGCGACAGCTCCAGCATCTCGTCGAACTGGTCGATCAGAATGTCGGCGAACTGCGCGGCACCGTCCTTGCGCCCGACGACCGAGGGAATGTCGTTGGCTTCCTGTGGATAGGGCACGGACAGGATGCGCCTTTCACCGCGGCAGCGGAACCAGACGGGCTGGTCGTCCATGCACCAGTCCAGCATATAGCCGTAACCTGCCTCCGCGAGCAGGTCGGGCGTTGCATGGCTGTGCGAGATCCATGGGCCCAGCCAGCCTTCGGGCGGCCGGCCCTCCTCCGCCGCGATCCGGTCCGTCGCCTCTTTTATGAGCTGTCGCTCGGCAGGCTCCTCGAGAACGCCCTGCCTTTCGGCATTGGTGCGGCCATGCCCCACAATCTCGTCGCCGCGGGTGCGGCAAGCTGCCACGAGCTGCGGGGCGTAGTCATACATGGAGCTGTTCACGAGGGCCGCCATCGGCAGGTGCAACTCGTCGAAGGCGTCGAGCAGGTACCACGCGCCGACGCGATTTCCGTAGTCGCGCCAGGCATAGTTGAGGATGTCCGGCTGCGGCCCGCCCGGCGCCAGCTCCGCGCCCAGCCCTTCGCCGAACGAGAAGTGCTCGAGGTTCAGTGCGAAATAAACAGCCAACCTGCGATGGCTCGGCCACGAATAGTCGCGGCGTCCGCGCAAAGGGACGTAGTCGAAACGACCATGAGATTGTATTTTCATCACCGAATCGTAGCGTCGGAAGAGCCGATGGGCTACGGTCGCATACTTAATGAAGAAGTGGCCCATTGAGGCTGCGGACGAACCGGGAGGAAGAACGCGTTGACGGCGACGAGTGCTGCCGCTTTGCCTGTGACGACAGAAGCCGTGCGCGCGCCGCGCCGCTGGGCCGCGCCGCTTTGGGTCAGCGCATTGCTGATCATCCTGACCTTCCTGGTCATCTATCCGCTGCTGATGCTGTTCTTCGGCGCGATCAGCGATTCCAACCCGGTGATCGACGGGTTCGGCAAGTTCAATCCGTCCCTGACCCATTTTATCGCGGTGCTGGGCAACGAGAATGTCCGCCTCGCCTTCTTCAATGCGCTGGTGGCCTGTGGCGGCGGCAGCCTGCTGGCCGTCGTGATTGGCCTCGCCTTCTCGTGGATCGTCGTCCGCACCAACACCCCCTTCAAGGGCTTCATCGCCGGCGCCAGCATGGTCCCGCTGTTCGTGCCGCCCCTGGTCGCCGGTGTTGCCTGGAGCATCCTCGGTTCGCCCAAGACCGGCCTGTTGAACACCGCGCTCAAGTGGACAGGCATCGACTTCCGCTTCGACTTCTATTCGATGTCGGGCCTCATCCTGGTCTTCGGCTTCTACTACGCCCCCTACGTTTACATGTTCACCGCCTCGGCGTTGCGGAACATGGACCCGAGCCTCGAGGAAGCCTCCGAAGTAGCCGGCGCCTCGGCCTTCACGACCCTGTTCACCGTCACCTTCCCGTTGATCGCGCCGGCGATCCTGGCGGGCTCGCTGCTGTCCTTCGTGGTGATGCTGGGCATCTACGGCGTGCCGGCCGCACTCGGCGCGCCCGCGAACATCAGCGTTCTCACGACCTACATCTTCAAACTGACCGCATGGGCCCCGCCGCTCTACAACACCGCCGCCGCCGTCGCGATCCTGCTGATGATGGTGACAGCCATCCTCGTCTGGGCCCAGCAGCGCGTGCTGTCGGGGCGGAGCTTCGCCACCGTCGCCGGCAAGGCGTTCCGCCCGCGCAGCCTGAACCTCGGTCCGTGGCGCTGGCTCACCTTCAGCCTCGCCCTCGTCTATCTCTTCGTCGTCGTCGTGCTGCCCACGGTCGCCCTGGTGATCGCGGCCTTCCGCAGGTTCCTGTTCTTCAAGGACTTCCAGGCCGTGTTCGACATGAAGGCCTATAGCTGGGTTCACTTCAATTCGATCTTCGACAATCCGCTGACCATAACGTCGATCTGGAACACGATGAAGGTCGGCGTGATCACCGCCGTCATCGGCGGCGTGCTGGCCTTTGCCATCGGCTACACGATCAACCGCACGCAGGTTGGGGGCCGTAAGTCGATCGACCTGCTGTCGACCATCCCCGTCGCCATTCCCGGCCTCGTCGTCGGCGTCGCCTATCTGTGGGCCTGGATCGGCCTGCCCGGCGGCCTCTACGGCACGATCTGGATCCTCGCGCTGGCCTTCGTCGCGCGCTTCATCCCCGACACGGTGAAGGCGCTGTCGACGTCGTTCATGCAGATCCACAAGGAACTCGAGGAAGCCGCCTGGATCTGCGGGCGCGGCCTGCTCAGCACGATCGCTACGATCATGGTGCCGCTCGCCCGGCCGGGCATCGTCGCGTCGATGACGCTGCTGTTCGTGCTGGCGGTGCGGGAACTGGGGTCTTCGCTATTCCTCTACACGAGCGACACGACCGTGATGGCGGTGCTGCTGCTCGACTATTACGAGGGTGGCAACATCGGCAAAACCGCCGCCTTCAGTCTCGTGCAAACCGTGATCATCGGGGTCCTTCTGGGCATCACCTACTGGCTTTCCCGGGGATCCGCCGAGAGCACTGCCCGCGCTGGCTAACGACAGAAACAACAGGAGGAAATGAGAATGAAGCGCAGAACCATACTGTCCGGCATCGCCGGCGCCGCGGTAACGGCCGCGCTCCCCGCCCGTGCCCAGCAGGACGCCTTCGGCTCGAAGGAGCTGATCGCCGCCGCCGAAAAGGAAGGTGGGCTCACGCTGTACACGGCAGACTTCGCCGAGACGCAGCAGGAAGTGATCAAGGAATTCAACAAGCGCTTCCCCAAGATCAGGGTCGCAATGGTGCGCGCCCCGGGCGGCCAGCTGATCACCCGCATCAAGACGGAAGCGGCGGCCGACAAGCTCGGCGCCGACGTCGTCAATCACTCCGACCGCGGCCTGATGCTGGAGATCGCCGACCTGTTCCAGGACTATGCGCCGCCGAACGCAGGCGACTACCGCGCCGATGCGCTGGTCTCGCCGAAACTGTGGCCGGGCGTGACGCTGGGTTGGGCGATCGCCTACAACACACAGCTCGTGAAGAACGCGCCCAAGAACTGGATGGATCTGACGAAGCCCGAATACAAGGACAAGCAGATCGGTCAGGTCATCGGACCGTCGGGTGGCACGACCTGGACGCGCATCATGTTCGAGCGCCAGGTGCTGGGCGAGGATTACTGGAAGAAGCAGGCTGCGCTCAACATCGCCCTCTATCCGTCGGGCGCACCGCTCTCCGACGCGCTGGTCCGCGGCGAGGTCTCGATCGCGCCGCTGCTCTACAACATCATCTACACCAAGATCGTCGAGGGCGCTCCGGCCGAGGCGATCTTCGCGCCCGAGGGCGTGCCCATCGTTCCCTACGCCGACGGCATCACCAAGACGTCGAAGAACCCGAACGCAGCCCGGCTGTTCATGAACTGGCGCCTGTCCAAGGAAGGCCAGACCTTCATGATCAACAAGCTGGGCAACATCACGTCGCTCAAGGAGCCGCCGGCTTACCCGAAGGGCTGGGATCCCAAGGTCATCAAGGTTTGGGTGCCGAAGTTCGACGAGTTCAGCAAGCTGCGCAACTCCTGGATGGAAGAGTGGAACAAGACCTACGGGTATCGCCAGTGAGCGCTGCGCTCCTCATCGAGGACCTGGTCAAGAAGTTCGCGACCGGCAAGGCGGCCGTCGATGGCGTGAGCTTCGACGTGCCGGCGGGCGAGATCGTGGTGTTGCTGGGGCCTTCGGGCTGCGGCAAGACCACGACGCTCCGCTGCGTGGCGGGCCTCGAACATCCGACCAGCGGCCGCATCTCGATCGGCGGCCGCGTCGTGTCGGAGCCCGAGCGCGGCGTCCTGGTCAGCCCGCGCGAACGCGACATCGGCATGGTGTTCCAGTCCTATGCGGTGTGGCCGCACATGACGGTTCACCAGAACGTCGCCTATCCGCTGAAGTATCGCCGCAAGAGCAAGGGCAGCGGCGGCGACATCAACACCAAGGTTCGCGAGACGCTCGAACTGGTCGGTCTCGGCGAATACGCGGAACGGCCGGTCACGTCGCTATCGGGCGGGCAAATGCAGCGCGTCGCGCTGGCGCGCAGCCTGGTCTACCGGCCGCAGCTCCTGCTGCTCGACGAGCCGCTGTCCAACCTCGATTCCAAGCTGCGCATCCGGTTGCGCGACGAGCTGCGTCGTATCCTGAAGATGACCGGCATGACCGGCCTCTATGTGACTCACGACCAGTCCGAAGCCGTGGTCCTGGGCGACCGCATCGGCGTCATGCGCAACGGCAAGCTGCTGCAGATGGCGCCCCCGGGCGAGATCTACAACAGGCCGGCCGATTCCTTCGTCGCCAACTTCACCGGCGCCTCGAACGTCCTGCTGGGCAAGGTGCTGGAGCGCAAGGGCGAGCAGGCCGTCATCGATCTCGGCGCGGCCGGCCACATCCAGGCCTGGACGCCGCAGGCGCTGGTGGCCGGCGACAAGGCCCGAGTGGCGCTGCGGGCGGAGAACATTCGCCTGGGCGAGCGAGGCCCCGCCAACAGTTTTACCGGACGCGTGACCGAGCGGCGCTACCAGGGCATGCAGACCATCTACGACGTCGAGTTCGGCGGCCAGAAGGTTGAGGTGCTGGAACTCGGTACCGCGGCCCGCCACAACGACGGCGAAGTGGCCATCACCCTGCCGCCCGAAACGTGCTGGGCCTATCGCGACGAGGGTCAGCCGACGGCGGACTGAAGCACGGCACGAAGCGCCGCCACGAGGGGCGCATCGTGCTCGGGCAGCAGGACCTGCGGATCGAGGGTGAGCACGCCCCGCGCGGCGTGCCGCTCCGAAAGATGGACCGGCGGATCGCTTTTCTGCAGCATCGCGCTGACGGCGAGCGCGTCAGGCATGGCAATTTCGAGAACCGGCACACGGCCGGTCTGCGCCGCCGGGACCAGCTTCACGTCGAAGCCGTCCATTGCGGCAGCGATTGCCTCCAGACGCGACTGGAGTGCCGCGTTGGCGGTCGCATCGTCGGCCTTCACGAAGCGCTCCAGCGCGACCAGAAGCCCGACGATCTCCTCCTTGCCGGCCTTGAAGCCGCGGCCGATCCCGTGATGCGGGACGCCGCGCAGGTTCGCGCGATCGACCAGACGCGGCGGCGCCCAGGTATCGGGTGCCACGTCCATGTCGAGCTGCTGCAGCAAGGCCGAGGCCACGAGATCGCGCCGGCCGGCCAGGATACCGGACGCCTGCGGGCCCCCCAGCGCCTTGCCGCCGGAGAACGCGACGAGGTCGACGCCCATGTCGATGAAGCGCCGCAGGTTCTCCTTGGGCGGCAGCTGTGCCGCCGCGTCGACGATCAGGGGAATGCCGTTGGCCCGACACGCCGCGATGGCCGTCGGCAGGTCGACGATGCTGTTGGCGTTGACCGAAAAGGCCATCGCCACGACCGACGGCGACAAGGCGGTTTCGATCTCCCAGGCTTCCAGCCCGCGCACGCCGGCGCCGGTGCCCCTGTCGTTGTGGCCGATATCGACCAGCCGCGCCCCCGAGGCTGCCAGCGCATGGGCGTAGCCGGTGCGCTGGGTTCGCGGGATCAGGATGTCATGCGGGAAGGCGCCGGCATGCGGGAGTGCCGCCATCTTCGCGATGTCCCAGCGGGCGATCGCCGCCGCCGCCGCGAGCGTGAGGGCTGCCGCCGCACCGGTCGTGACGAGCCCCGCCTCCGCGCCGGTTGCCGCGGCGATACGGCCGCTGGCGGCGTCCTGCAGTTCGCCGATATCGACCGACGCGCGCGACGCGGCGGCCATCGCGGCCACGACCTCGGGCGCCATCACCGCGCCGCCCAGCCGCGTCAGCGCGCCCGCTGCATTGATCCGCCGTCGCACGCCGAGAAGGTCGTAAGGGTCTGCCTGGGTCATGCGCAGAGCTTAGCCCAGCTGCTCAGACCCGCCCAATGATTGCGATGGGGCCGCCACCGGCCGGCCCCTGGTGCTCGGCGCCACCGGAGACATAGAGCATCGTGTCGCCGATCACGCCGGCCAGCACGCCGCCCACGAGCGCGCGCGCGTGACGGGTCGAATGGATGTCGCTGTCGTCCAGCATGGTGTGCCGCCGGCCGCGGATCGCGCCCGATGGCGCGGCTTCCGCCTTGGCCAGCACCGCCGTGACATCGTCGCCGGTGACGCCGAGTCGTCCCAGGATGCGATGCGCGGCACCGGCATCGATCGCATCGCGCATCACGTCATGGTCGATCAACAGGTCGCCGGACCAGCCTGTGGCATTGCCCAGCACCACGATCTCGTTGCGCAGCAGTTCGACGCCCGCCGATGTACTGGCGACGCGCGAATAGAGCGACCAGTCGCGGCAGATCGCCTCCTCAGGCGCCTCTTTCACCTCGCCCAGCGCGAGCGCGACGCCCAGCGCCGAGGCGCCGCGCGACAGCGCCATCGAGTGGTAGGTGTCGTCGGTGGCCGTCGTCGCGCTGCGCTTTGCGGCCTCCTCGATACGTTCCTTGGTCAGCAGCGGACATTTGATCTGCACGAAGTGGACATCGGCGGGCGTGGCGATGCCGGCATCCTTCATGGCCAGCGTCACCGCCGCCGCCGTCTCCCCGATCTGCGCCGCCCGGCCGATCTCCTCCGGCTTGAAGCTCCGCGTCATGCCCACGCCGATGGCGAGCCGCGGCACCGCCGAAGCCGGCTGTGGCACGGTCTCCCGGCAGAAGACGAGCAGATGCGGGGACAACCCACCCTCGGTGCCACCCGACATCACGATGGCGACTCGCTTCTCGATCTCCGCCAGCGGACAGCCCAGCGCGCCCGCCAGCAGCAGTTTCAGCGCCAGCGTGGCGTAGCCGCGGGTGAAATCGTTGACGCAGCCATTGCCCTCGGTCTTGCCGACGATGGCCACGATGGTCCTGGCGTCGACCTCGCCGGCCGCAATGGCGGCAGCGAGCGGCGTCGTATCCTGCGGGCTGGCCGTCGGCAGGCGCAGCACCCTTGCACAGCGGGTCATGTCAGGCGGCCTTTCCGGCATCGCTGCCGTGACGCGCGCGGCGCCGGCGCAGCCACGTCACCGACAGCAGCGACAGCGCGATCACAATGAACGACACCCCGGTTGTCACGGTGCCCAGCGCGTAGAGGACCGGCGTCGTGACGTTGGTGGTCATGCCGTAGATCTCGAGCGGCAGCGTGTTGAAGGTACCGGCGGTGTAGAGGCTGCGGGCAAATTCGTCATAGGACAGGGTGAAGCCGAACAGGCCGACACCGATCAGGCTGGGCAGCAGGATCGGAATGACGACGTGCCGGAGGGTCTGCCATGAGGTCGCGCCGAGGTCGCGTGACGCCTCCTCATAGCGCCGGTCGAAGCGATTGAAGACTGCGAACATAATCAGCAGACCGAACGGCAGGGTCCATGTCAGGTGCGCACCGAAGGCCGAGCTGTACCAGGCGGGATCCCAGCCGAGCACGCGATACAGCAGGCCGATGCCGAGGCTGATCAGGATCGACGGCACGATCAGGCTGGCGATGGCGAGATAGAAGACGATGCCCGAGCCGCGGAAGCGCGAACGGAAAGCCAGGCCTGCCGAGAAGGAGGCCACGACCGTCACCAGCATGACGGCGACACCCAGGATCATCGAGCGCTGCAGCGAGCCCGCGAAGTCGCCGACCATCTGCTTTTCGAACAGGTTCCTGAACCAGTGCAGCGAGACGCCGTTCATCGGGAAGGTGAGCCCGCCCGACGGACCCTGGAACGACAGGATGAGAATGGTCAGCGTCGGCCCGTAGAGGAACAGCACGAACAGGCAGAAGAAGGCGCCGAGAAGCCAGAAAGCAGGACCGCGCTTGCCATGCTGCACGTCACAGCTCCTTGCGAATGTCGACAAGGCGCATCATCGCCGCGACGATGAACAGGACCAGCAGGAGCAGCACGACGGCGTTTGCCGCCGCGGCCGGGTACTGAAGCAGCGACATGGCATTCGCCATCATGAGGCCGACCGAGGCACTGAGGCCGCCGCTCATCATGCGCACGGTGACGAAGTCCCCCATCACGATGGTGACGACGAAGATCGAGCCGATGGCGATGCCCGGCTTGCACAGAGGCACGATGACGTTCACCAGCGTCTGCCAGCCCGTCGCGCCGGCATCGCGTGCCGCTTCGAGCAGGCTGCGGTCGATGCGCATCATCGAGTTGAAGATCGGCACCACCATGAACAGGGCGTAGAGGTGGACGTAGGCCAGCACGACGGAGAATTCGGAATAGAGCAGGAACTCGAGCGGCTGGTCGATCAGGCCGAGGTTCATCAGCGTGGTGTTGGCGAGCCCATGACGGCCGAGGAATGGAATCCACGAAATCATGCGGATGACATTGGAGGTCCAGAACGGGATGGTGCAGAGCAGGAACAGCACCGTCTGGATCGTGGGCGACCGGACATGGAAAGCCACGAAATAGGCGACGGTGAAGCCGATCACGAGAGTGAGCGCCCAGGTGATGAGGGCGAACTGGATGGTCTGGAGATAGGTCCGCCAGGTTACCGGCGAAAGCAGCAGCTCCTCGTAGTTCTGCAGCACGAAGGTCGGGATGATCTGGGTCGTGTTGTAGTCGAAGAAGCTCACCACCACGATCGTGGCGATCGGGACGATGAGGAACAGCAGGAACACCAGCGCGAGCGGCGCGACCTGCAGGTAAGTGACCCACGACTTTAAGCGGTTCATCTTTTCATGCCCCTCTCCCCCGATCGGGGGAGAGGAAGGGTGAGGGGGTTACGCACTCCGACTCGCCCCCTCACCTAACCTCTCCCCCGAGCGACGGCGTGATTGTACGCCGCGGGGGGAGACGAAGATGAAAGAGCTTCGAACCTAAGCGGCGATGAACTGGTTCCACTTCTGGACCATGTAACGGTCTTCATCCATCACCGCGTTCCAGCAGGCCACGGCGCCCATGCGATCGTAGAACGAACCACCGTCGCGCACCGCGCCGGCCTTCTCCACGACCTGGCCCTGCGGGTTCTTGATCTCACCCTGTGCCGGCTTGCCTTCCATCCAGAAGCCCCACTCGTCGGCCGACATGTTGGCCTTGGCCGTCTCGAGCACCGCCGAGTAGTAACCCTGACGGTTGAGGAAGGCGCCGACCCATCCGGACAGGTACCAGTTGATGTAGTCGTAGGCCGCGTCGAGCTGGGCGCCCTGCAGGTGCTTGGCGAGCGCCAGGCCGCCGCCCCAGGCGCGATAGCCTTCCTTGAGGGGCTGGTAGATGCAGGGCACGCCCTTGCCGCGCACCGCGGAGACCGCCGGCGACCACATCGACTGGATCACGACCTCGCCCGATGTCATGAGGTTCACCGACTCGTCGAAGGTCTTCCAGAAGGCGCGGAACTGGCCTTCCTTCTTGGTCTTGATCAGGAAATCGATGGTCTTGTCGATCTCCGCCTTTGTCATGTTGCCCTTGTCGCCGTACTTCACGATGCCGGCCGCCTCGCAGATCATCGCGGCGTCCATGATGCCGATCGACGGGATGTTCAGGATCGACGTCTTGCCCTTGAATTTCGGATCGAGGATGTCCTTCCAGGAGTCGATCTTGCGGCCGACCAGGTCGGGGCGGATGCCCAGCGTGTCGGCGTTGTAGATCGTCGGCACGAGCGTGAACCACTGGGTCTGATCCTTGGCGAACTTGGTCGAGCCTGCCCCCTCGACGAAGCTCACGGTGCTCGGCGCCGTGCCCTGGGCGATGACGCTGTCGGGTTTCAGTTTTCCGCTCGTGAAGATCGGCACGATCTTGTCGAACAGCTTGATCTTCTTGACGTCCATCGCCTGCAGCGTGTTTGCCGGAAACACCTTCTTGACCATCCAGTATTCGATGTCGCCGATATCGAAGGAGTTCGGCTGCGTCACGACGCGCTGCACGACAGCGTCGGAATCGAGCGCCGTCATCTGAAGCGTGATGCCGAGATCGGCCTTGCACTTCTCGGCGATCTCGTTGATCGCCGATACGCCGGTGCCGCACTGACGCAGCACGATGTTCCTGTTGTTCTGGGCCCAGATCACCGGGAAGCCGGTGATGGCGCCGCTGCCGACGGCCGCGCCCGCAATCCCGGCCGCGCCTTTGAGCATCCTGCGACGGCCGATGCCGCCATTCGATTTCCGAGCCATTTCGTCTTCCTCTTTCAGTCTGCGACGGCGCGGGGCCGCCTCCCTTCAACGTCCCTTCAACGCCCCAGGACGTGCACGTCCTCAGGATTCCACGACAAAAGCACGGGCTCGCCGGGCCTCACCGGCGACGCATCGAAACGCGCCTCCGAAAGAGTGGCCGACAGCGTATCGAGCCCGATCACGTCGATGCCGACCTGCACGGTCGACCCCAGATATTCGACCGACCGCGCAACGCCCTGCAGCGAGGTGGCGCCCGCCACGGCCGATGTGCCGACCTGAACCGACATGCGGTCGGCGCGTATGGCGACGAACGGCGCGCCGTCCGCGCCCGGGACGACGGGCGCACGGGCAACGGCCGCGGGCAGCACATTGTGGCCGCCGATGAACCTGGCGACGAAGGCGGAGGCAGGCTTGTTGAAGACTTCGCGCGGTGGTGCGGCCTGCTCGATCTTGCCGGCGTTCATCACGACGACCAGGTCGGCCAGCGCCATCGCTTCGTCCTGGCTGTGCGTCACGTGGATGAAGCTGATGCCGAGTCGCGTCTGCAGGCTCTTCAACTCCTCGCGCATCTTGATGCGCAGGAAAGGATCGAGCGCCGAAAGCGGCTCGTCGAGAAGAAGGACCTGGGGATCGGTGATCAGCGCCCGCGCCAGCGCGACGCGCTGCTGCTGACCGCCGGAAAGCTGCGACGGAAGGCGCCCGGCATAGGCATCCATGTGCACGCGCTTCAGCATGTCGACGGCGCGGGAACGGCGCGTGTCCTTGTCGACGCCGCGCATCTTGAGGCTGAAGGCGACGTTGTCGGTGCAGTCGAGATGCGGAAAGAGCGCGTAGCTCTGGAACATCATCGCCGTGCCGCGGGCCGCGGGTGGCAGAATCGTGATGTTCTCCTGGCCCAGGATGATATCGCCTTCGGTGGCCTCCTCGTGGCCTGCTATCATGCGTAACGTCGTGGTCTTGCCGCAACCGCTCGGCCCGAGAAGGCAGCAATAGGAACCGGCGGGGATGCGCAGGCTGATCGAATCGACCGCCACCGCATCACCGTAGCGCTTGGTCAGGGCGACGAGTTCAATGTCCGGTTGCTTGGCCATGCTGTACGGCAAGCAAGCCGCATGCCAGCACTGTGGAATTCCCTGGGGACAGCGCCCTCACCAGACAGCTGTTGGCGCGGCTCTTGCACTTCTTTGGGGCGAACCCAGGCAACGGGCAAACAGCGGGAGGCGGCAATGCGGTTGATCGGCGTGGACGTGGGCGGGACCTTCACGGATTTGGTCTATGCCGACACCGAGGCCGGCCGCACCGCGGTGCACAAGATTTCGACCACGCCGGACGACCCGTCGCGCGGCGTCGTGCAAGGGCTGATTGCCCTCTGCGACAAATATTCGATCCCGCGCGAGACCATCGACACGGTGTTCCACGGCACGACCATCGCCACCAACGCGATTCTCGAGCACGATGGCGCCGTCACCGGCATGATCACGACCGGCGGCTATCGTGACATCCTGCATATCGGCCGCCACCAGCGGCCCCAGCACTACTCCATCATGCAGGACATCCCCTGGCAGGACCGGCCGCTGGTGAAGCGCCGCCATCGCAAGACGGTGACGGAGCGGCTGGTGCCGCCGCGCGGCGAGGTGCTGGAGCCACTCGACGAGGAAGGCGTGAGGCAGGCCGTGCGCGAGCTCAAGGAGGCCGGCGTCGAGGCCATCGCGATCTGCTTCCTCTTCTCGTATCTCGATGCCTCGCATGAGGCGCGCGCCATGGAGATCGTGCGCGAGGAGTATCCCGCCTGCTTCGCCACCACCTCCTCGTCGGTGTCGCCGCAGTTCCGCGAGTTCGAGCGCTTCACGACCACGGCCATGAACGCGTTCGTCGGCCCGAAGGTGCGCAACTACGTGACCCGCCTCGAATCGGAAATCGAAGCCTCGGGCTTCAAGGCCGACCTGCGCATCATGGCATCCAACGGCGGCGTCGCAACGCCCGCCATGGTGGCCGAACGTCCGGTGCTCACACTCCTCTCCGGCCCGGCGGCCGGCGTGATCGGGGGCGACTGGGCGGGCGCCCTGTCGGAAAAGCGCAACCTCATCACCTTCGACGTCGGCGGCACCTCGGCCGATATCGGCATCGTCACCGAAGGCGGCTTCGGCGAGGCGACGGCGCGCGACACCTGGATCGCGGGCTTCCCCGTGCTCGTGCCGATGATCGACGTACACACGATCGGCGCCGGCGGCGGCTCGATCGCCTTCGTCGACCAGGCCGGCGCCTTCAAGGTGGGCCCACGCTCGGCCGGCGCCGTGCCGGGCCCCGCCGCCTATGGCCGCGGCGGCAACCGCGCCACCGTGACCGACGCCAACGTCGTGCTGGGCCGGCTCGACGGCGGCAACTTCCTGGGCGGCGGCATGTCGCTCGACGAGGTCGCGGCCCGCCGCGTCATCGGCGAGCTGGCACGCGAGATCGGCCTCTCTGACCGTGAGGCTGCGGAAGGCGTGATCACCCTGATCAATGCCAACATGGCAAACGCCATCCGCTCCCGCACCGTCCAGAAGGGCATCGACCCGCGCAATTACACCCTGGTGGCATTCGGCGGTGCAGGTCCGCTGCATGGTGCGGAAGTGGCCGACATGCTGGGCGTGACCGAAGTGATCGTGCCGCCCCATCCGGGCATCACCTCCGCGGTCGGTCTGCTGATCAGCGACCTGCGCTACGACGCCATCCGCACTTCGTTCCAGGTTTCGGGCGCCGCCGACCTCGCTCGCATCAACGCCGATTTCGCCGCCATGGCAAAGGAACTGGCGGGACGCTTCACCGCCGACGGCATCGATCTCACCAAGGTCACGTTCGAGCGCCGCGGCGATCTTCGCTACGTCGGCCAGGGCTATGAACTTCGGGTGCCCTTCCCCGACGGCATCCTGGACGCCACCGCCCTCGCCCGGGCATTCGACGCCTTCCACGAGGTTCACAAGCGCGAGTACGGCCATCACTTTGCCGACTCGGCGATCGAGATCGTGAACCTGCGCCTGGTCGGAGCGGCCAGCGCCGCCAAGATCGCCAAGCCGGCTCCCGGTTCGGCGAAATCGCTCGACGCCGCCAAGGTGCGCACGGGCACCTGCACCTTCCGTGTCGGCGCCAAACTCGCCGACTATCCGACGGATTTCTATCGCCGGGACCTGCTGCCGACAGGCCAACTCATTCCGGGCCCGGCCATCGTGCTGCAGATGGACTCGACCACGGTGGTCCCGCCGCATCATAGTTTCGAGGCCGACGCCGCCGGCAACCTGATCATCCGGAAATCGAATGCTTGAGACCGGAATTGAACTCCTCCCCATTCGAATGGGAAGGTGGCGCGGTAGGCCGCGACGGAGGGGTCATCCGTCACGAGCGTTGGTGCGCCCTATGACCTCTCCATCGCCGAAAGATGGCGACACCTTCCCATTTGAATGGGGAGGGATTCCTGCTTTGACGATGCAGCCCTCTCAGCCTCAGGGAGAATTAGCATGACCACCGCCGCCATCCGCCAGCCCGCAACCAGGCCCGACCGCATCGACCCGATCACCACCAGCGTGATCCAGGGCGCGCTTGAGAACATAGCCATCGAGATGGGCTACAAGCTGATGCGCATGAGCTACTCCTCGATCATCCGCGAGTCGGAGGATTTCGGGGCGGCTCTCGTCGACGCCGAAGGCCGCGGCCTTGCCGAATCGGCGCAGTCGACACCGCTGCAGTCGGGACCGATCCCGGGCTATGTGCGCGGCATCCACCGCATCATGGCCGCGCGCGGCGAGGTCATCCGCCCCGGCGACGTCATCATGCACAACGACGCCTATTCCGGCGCCAGCCATGGTCCCGACGTGGCTTTCATCGTGCCGGTCTTCGTGCAGGGCCGCCTGATCGCCTACGCGGCGACCACGGCGCATCATCTCGACATCGGCGCGCTCTCGCCCGGCTCTTGCGGCATCGTCGAGGCGATCGACGCCTATGCCGAGGGACTGCAATTCAAGGCCATCAAGGTCTACGACCGCGGCGTTAAGAACGACGCCGTTTGGCAGATCGTGCGCGACAACATCCGCGCCTCCGACCTGGTGGTGGGCGACATGGACGCCCAGGTCGCGGCGGCCCGAATCGGCGCCGAGCGCATGGTCGAACTCGTCGAGCGCTACGGGCTGGAGACTTTCGAGCAGGCGTGCGACGCGTTGATGGACCATGCCGAGCGGCTGATGCGCCAGGCGATCGCCAAGCTTCCCGACGGCGTCTATCGCGCAGAAACCGCGATCGACGGCTATCTCGACAGCGACGATCCGACCAAGAAGGAACTGCCGATCGTCGTCACCATCACCAAGAAGGACGACTCTCTGGTGGTCGATCTCACCGGCACGGCGCCGCAGGTACCAGACCGGCCGATCAACATGCCGCTCGAAGGCACCGCCGACATCGCGATCTGGCTCACCATCCGCTCCGTGCTGCTCGATACCGAGATCCACGGTCACATCCCGGTGAACGCAGGCCTCATCCGGCCGATCACCATCGTGGCGCCCAAGGGGTGCCTGGCCAACCCGACCTTCCCCGCCCCGACCATCGCGCGCTTCTGCCCCGGCAACCAGCTCGCCGACACGGTGATGAAGGCCCTGTCGCTGGCCATGCCGGGCAACGTCTCGGCCGGCATCGGCAACCTGAAAGTCATCGCCTTCTCGGGTCTCAAGGACGAGACGCACTGGGTCCACATGGAAATCTTCGAAGGCTCCTATGGCGGGCGCCTGGGCAAGGACGGCATGGACGCCGTCGACACGCTCTATGCCAACACCCGCAACAACCCGATCGAGGACATCGAGACCCACCTGCCGCTGCGCGTGCTGCGCTACGAATTGCGTGAGGACGTGGCGGGCGCCGGCAAATGGCGCGGCGGCCTGGGCTCGGTCCGCGAGTTCACTTTTCTCAGCGATGGCGGCGCCTCGGTCGAAGGCGAAGGCCATCGCTACCGGCCCTGGGGCTTCCTGGGCGGCAGCGAGGGCATGCCAGCCAAGCTCGACCTGATGGTGCCGGGCCATGCCGACCGTGCGCTGCCGTCGAAGGTGCCGCACATGAACATCGCCAAGGACGGCCGCTTCGTCTGCTACGGCCCGGCCGGCGGCGGCTACGGCAACCCGCTGGAGCGCGACCCGGCCGACGTGGCCGACGACGTGCTCGACGAAATAGTCTCCGTGGAGACCGCGCTCCGAGACTATGGCGTCGTGATCTCGGCCAAGGGTGTCGTCGATCTTGAAGCGACTCAGAAGGCGCGAGGCGGCTGAAGGTTCAGAAGCTTGCGACGCCGCCGTCGACCGGCACTTCGACGCCGGTGATGTAACTGGCTTCGTCCGATGCGAGGAAGAGGACGGCGCGCGCCACCTCCTCGGCCGTGCCGAACCGCTTCATCGGATTGTCGCCCGCCCATTGCCGTTTCATCGCGGCAAGGTCATCTGCGCCCACGCCGAACGTCCCGAAGATCGGTGTTTCGATGGGACCGGGGCTCACCACATTGACCCTGATGCCCCGGTCGACGAGTTCGGCGCCAAGACTGCGTCCCAGCGAGCGGATTGCGGCCTTGCTCGCCGAATAGACAGACGCGTTCGGCACCCCCTTGCTCGCCGCCAGCGAGGCGTTGAGCACGATGGCGCTGCCGCGCCGCATCAACGGCAACGCCTGCTGTACCGTGAAGTACAGGCCCTTCACATTGGTGCCCATCAAGCCGTCCCACTCGGCCTCGGTCACGGAACCGATCGGTGCGAAGCGCGCGATTCCGGCATTGGCGAACAGCACGTCGATGCGTCCCTTGCTGCCCTCGACCTCGCGCATGAGCGCTGTGATGTCCTGCACGCGCGAAACGTCGGCCACGATGCCGATGGCCTGCCCACCAATCTCGGCGACAGCGGCATCAAGTTTGTGCCGGTCACGACCGGAGATCACCACTTCAGCACCTTCGGCCGCAAAGGCCTTGGCCGCGGCCAGTCCTAACCCACTGTTCCCGCCGGTGACGAGCGCCACCTTGCCGTCAAATCTCATTGCCATGCGAGCGGGCCCCATGATTTGCGTCGCAGTATACGTCTATTGGCAGGGCGCGACTTCTGATCCATCTAGGCGCCATGGATTACCAGCTCAAAGGCCGGACTTGCCTCGTGTCCGGCGCAAGTTCCGGCATCGGCGCCGGCGTCGTCAGGCTCCTGGCGCAGCAAGGCGCCCGGGTCGTCGCCACGGCGCGACGGGCCGCGAAGATCGAACGGCTCGACGGGGTGACGGCGGTCGCAGGCGACGTCACCGACACGGCCGATCTCGCACGCATCGCCACCGAGGCTAGCAAGGCGCTCGGCCCTGTCGACATCCTGGTGAATTGCGCCGGCGGCTCGCGGCCGACCGGACCGGATGCCGGCGAGGATGTCTGGGAGGAAGCGTTCGCGCTCAACTTCACGGCGGCGCGCCTGCTCACCAAGGCACTGCTGCCGGCCATGCGGACACGCAAATGGGGCCGGGTGGTCAACATCAGTGGCTCCATGGAGCCACGCGGCCTGAACGCCGCCATCGCCGCAAAAGCCGCGCTGCATCTGTGGGCAAAAGGTCTGTCGTGCGACGTGGCGGCCGACGGGGTCACGGTGAACACCATCCAGCCGGGCCGCATCAACAGCGAGCAGATCCTGCAGAAACTCCATCCGACCGAGGAGGCCCGCCGCAGCTTCATCGAGCGAAACATCCCCATCGGGTATTTCGGCGAGCCGGAGGATGTGGCAAACCTCGTCGCCTTCCTCGCCTCCCCGGCGGCGCGCTACATCACGGGCGCGGTCATTCCGGTGGATGGCGGCATGCACTATTTCGCGCATTAGCCGCGCGACGGAGGATGGATTTGCTGAAGTGGCTTCGTCGTTCTGAGCCAAAGGAAGTTCCAGCCGCAAGCCTGGGGCCGCTGCAGATCGTCAAGCCCTGGGCCCGGTCGTCGTCCACCCGCCCCGATCTCGCTGGCGGCTTCATGACCCTTGTCAACGAGGGCGAGACGGACCGCCTCGTGGCCGCGACCTGCATCGTCGCCAGCTCGGTCGACATCCAGGCCATCCGGGTCAAGGGATCGCGGCTGGAGATGCGGAAGATCGACGGTGGCCTCGTCATCCCGCCGGCCAACCAGCAGATCCTCAAGCCGCGCGGCTATCATCTGCTGATGAGCGGGCTTGCCTCGCCGCTGGTCGTCGGCACCAAACTGCCGATCACCCTCGTTTTCGAGAAGGCCGGCAGCGTCACCGTGGACTTCGCCGTGGAAGACCCGGGCCCGGTGGGGTCGCAAGCGCTAAACGACTAACTCATGCCGCCGCCCGGCCAGATGCGCGTGGTTCCACCGTCACCGAATTTTCCGGGCCATTTCGACGCGTTCAGTCGGGGCGTCGGGCCCGATCCTGCAGGAGCGCGGCCCGTTCCGCGCCGACGACACCAGGACCACGCGGCGCCACCATCTCGGGCCCGAACGCCCGGCCGACCGCCGCGAACGATAAAATAATCCATTTGAATCAATGACTTGTCGGAACATGTCCCTGACGTTCACTCCGCCCTTGCGCCGGACGCACTGACTCCTGATATAATGCCCTCGAGGGGCCGGTGTGGGCGGAGCAGTCGCCAACCCGGTCAGATCCGGAAGGAAGCAGCCGTAACGAATTCGCTTCGGGTCATATCGGTCTCTCACCCGTTTCCCCTGCGCGCGCCGACGCGGAGGGCGGGCGGCCCAGGCGCGATGACCGCCGGGCCTAAAAGGGCCACGGCGCAGAATAGCGGGTGATCGCCATGGCGCAGGCAACCAAGGGCCCGGGAGACCCCGCAGTTCCCTATCGCGTTCTTGCCCGCAAATACCGTCCCGTCGATTTCACGACCCTGGTCGGCCAGGAAGCCATGGTGCGCACTCTGCGCAACGCCATCGCCACGGGCCGCATCGCGCACGCCTTCATGCTCACCGGCGTACGCGGCGTCGGCAAGACGACGACCGCCCGCATCATTGCCCGCGCGCTGAACTGCGTCGGCGCCGACGGCAAGGGCGGCGCGACGGTCGATCCCTGCGGCGTCTGCGACAACTGCAAGGCCATTACCGAAGACCGCCATGTCGACGTGATCGAGATGGATGCCGCCTCGCGCACCGGCATCGACGACGTGCGCGAGCTGATCGAAGGCGTGCGCTACAGGCCGGTATCGGCGCGCTACAAGGTCTACATCATCGACGAAGTGCACATGCTGTCGGAGAAGGCCTTCAACGCGTTGCTGAAGACGCTGGAAGAGCCGCCGCCGCACGTGAAGTTCCTGTTCGCCACCACCGAGATCCGCAAGGTGCCGGTGACGGTGCTGTCGCGCTGCCAGCGCTTCGACCTGAAGCGCGTGCCCCATGAAACGCTGATCGAGCATTTCGGCAAGATCGCCCAGGCCGAGAAGGTCGAGATTTCGCCCGAGGCGCTGGTCCTCCTGGCACGCGCCGCCGACGGATCGGTACGCGACGGCCTTTCCATGCTCGACCAGGCGATCGCCCATGGCGGTGGCGTGGTCGATGCCGCGCAGGTGCGCGACATGCTCGGCCTCGCCGACCGCAGCCGCGTGCTCGAACTCTTCGAGAAGACGATGCGCGGCGATGCGCCGTCGGTCATCGCATCGCTCGGAGAGATGCACGATTCGGGCGCCGATCCGGTGGTCGTGTTGCAGGACCTGCTCGAACTCACGCACTGGGTGACGCGTCTCAAGGTGGCGCCGGAAGCCGCCGCGTCGACGGCCGACAGCGAGCGCGCCCTGGGGCTCGCCATGGCCGGCAAGCTGACCATGGCCTCTCTCACGCGCGCCTGGACGCTGCTGCTCAAGGGCCTGCAGGAGACGCTGGCCGCGCCGTCGCCGCTGCGCGCTGCCGAAATGGCGCTGATCCGGCTCTGCTATGTCGCCGACATGCCCTCGCCTGCCGACGCGATCAAGGTGCTGCAGAATGGCGGCGGCGCCCCGGTGGGTACGACCGCCCCGGCGATGCCGCGAGGCAACGGCGGCGGCGGTGCGGCGGCGCGTCTCGCCACCCAGCCGGCCACCGCGATTGCCACCCAGCCGGCCACCGCGATTGCCGCCCAGCCGGTGCAGGCGATGCCGGCGCCGCGCAATTTCACCGAGGTCGTGGCGCTGTTCGAGGCTCGCCGCGAGCCGCGGCTGGTCCATAGCCTGATGCACCATGTCCACGAGGTGCGCTGCGAGCCGGGCCTGATCGAATTCCGGCCGGAGCCCAAGGCGCCGACCGACCTCGCACCGCGTCTCAGCGCGCTGCTGGGCCAATGGACCGGGCGTCGCTGGATCGCCTCGGTCTCCAGCGCCGAGGGCAAGCCGACGCTCATCCAGCAGAAGGCGACCAAGGCCGACGACCTGCGCAGCTCCGCCGAGAGCAACGAGCTGGTGATGGCCATACTGAAGACATTCCCCGGCGCCAAGCTCGACGCGGTGAAACGCAAGGGCGAGCAGACATCCATGGTAGGCGAGTTCGTCACCGAAGAGCCGCCCCCCGCCGAGGAATACCCGGCCGACGACGATATCCCGGAAAGCGAGTTCTGAATGTTCGACAAGCTCAAGGACCTTGGCGGCCTGATGCAGCAGGCCCAGCAGATGCAGCAGAAGATGCAGGAGCTGCAGGTGGCGCTCGAGCGCCTCGAGATCGTGGGATCGTCGGGCGCCGGCCTGGTCAAGGTCACGGTCAACGGCAAGAACGAGGCCCGCAAGATCGACATCGACGCCTCGCTGTTGCAACCCGAGGACAAGGGCGTGGTCGAGGACCTCATCGTGGCTGCCGTGAACGACGCCCGCACCAAGGTCGAGCAGACCGTGCAGGAACATATGCGCGGCATCACCGGCGGCCTGCCGTTGCCGCCGGGTTTCAAGCTCTAGATGAAACGTCGAGGATGAACGGCCCGGAGATCGAGCGGCTGATCCAGCTCCTTGGCCGCCTGCCGGGGCTGGGCCCGCGCTCGGCGCGCCGCGTGGCCTTGCACCTCTTGAAAAAGCGCGAGACGCTGATGCAGCCGCTCAGCGCGGCGCTGGCCGACGCGGCCCGCGCCATCCGTGCCTGCGGCGTCTGCGGCAACCTCGATACGATCGATCCCTGCTCGATCTGCGCCGACCACCGCCGCGATGCCGGCCTTATCTGCGTCGTCGAGGATGTCGGCGACCTGTGGGCCATGGAGCGCGGCCGCATCTTCTCCGGCCGTTACCATGTGCTGGGCGGCTCGCTGTCGGCGCTTGACGGGGTAGGCCCCGAGGAACTCAACATCAGCAGCCTCGTGAAACGCGTTTCCGCGGGCGGCATCCGCGAGGTTATCATGGCGACCAATGCCACCGTCGACGGCCAGACGACGGCGCACTATCTCGCCGAGCGGCTGGCCGAGCACGACGTGCCGCTGACGCGGCTGGCGCATGGCGTGCCGGTGGGCGGCGAACTCGACTGGCTCGACGACGGCACGCTGGCCACCGCGTTCAAGGCACGGCGCGCGCTGTAGCCTTCCGCACATGAGCGCCGAAACCCTCACCGCCATCGCCATCGCCCTGGGCGCCGCCTGGGCCAGCGGCCTGAACGCCTATGCCGCCGTACTGGTCCTCGGTGCCGCGCAGCGCCTGGGCCTCGTGGCCCTGCCGCAGGATCTGCAGGTCCTGGCATCGCCCTGGGTGCTCGGTGTGGCGGCGATCCTGTTCGCGCTCAACTTCTTCGCCGACAAGATCCCCTATATCGACAGCATCAACGACGTGCTGCAGACCTTCGTGCGCATTCCCGCCGGGGCGCTGCTGGCCTATGGCGCGACCGGCGGCCTCAGTCCGGAGGTTTCGATCATTGCCGGCCTCCTGGGCGGCACGCTTGCGGCCGGCACCCACATCGCCAAGACCGGCTCGCGGGCGCTGATCAACACCTCGCCGGAGCCGTTCAGCAACGTGTTCGCCTCGCTGGGCGAAGACGTCACGGTCTTTGGCGGGCTGGCGCTGGCGATCGCCCATCCGATCACTTTTTTGTGCCTGCTGGCATTGTTCGTGATTCTCCTTATATGGATTCTGCCAAAGCTGGTGCGGCTGGCCCTGGTGCCGTTTCGCCGGCTCGCCCGCGGCCGCCGAGAGCCTTGAGCGGCCCCCCCTTCATCGACCTTTGGCTCAAGAACTGGCGCTTTCCTTCGCCGACCCGAAGCGTACACTGGAAATCGCAAGCACATGTTCATCCGCCAGAACATCCAGTCCCTTCGGTTCTTCCGCACGACGCCGGCGATGCGTTGCCCATACCTGCCGCATCGCCTGGAGACCAAGCTCGTCACCGAACTGAGCGGCCCGGACGCCATCTCCCAGCACGACACGCTGACCGACGCCGGCTTCCGCCGTTCGCACCATTTCGTCTACAAACCGCTCTGTGACGGTTGCAGGGCGTGTGTGCCGGTCCGCATCAGGGTGCGGGATTTCGAGGCCAGCCGGGCGCAGCGCCGCATCCAGCGCCGCAACGAGCATGTCTACGCTGTCGAGGCGCAGGCCCTGGCGACCGGTGAGCAGTTTTCGCTGTTTTCACGCTATGTGCTGACGCGTCATCGCGATGGCGACATGGCCGACATGGATTTCGACGACTACCGCGCCATGGTCGAAGAGAGCCCGGTCGAGACGGCGATCATCGAGTTCCGGGACGATTCGGCAGATGGCCGGCTGGTCGGCGCTTGCCTCGTCGACTGGCTCTCCAGCGGCGTGTCGGCGGTCTACAGCTTCTTCGATCCGCAGGACCCGCGGCGGGGCCTCGGCACGCACATGATCCTGTGGCTGGCCAATGCCGCTGCCAAGCGTGGCCTGCCCTATGTCTATCTCGGCTACTGGATCGCCGATTCGACCAAGATGGCCTACAAGAGTTCGTTCAGACCGTTGGAATTCTTCGGCCCGGATGGATGGATGGAGTTGCCTACGGCATAGGCAATGCAAGGGCGGTGGAGCGACTTGACGCACCTCCACCGCCGCACGACGACTCGCAGGGCTCTGGCATCGCCCAGTGGACCACGTTATGAGAGATTATCCGTCGGCGAGAACGGGTGGTCGGCCAAAAAGAACTCGCGATGCAGGGGAGAGGGATGCGCTTATTGCTGTCATTCAGCGCGCTCGTCGACGCGTTAAACGAAAAAATAGGCAACGTTTGCAATTGGCTTGTGTTGCTGGCCTGCATCGTCAGCGCCGGCAATGCCATGGTGCGATACGCCTACGATATGAGTTCGAACGCCTGGCTCGAGATCCAGTGGTACATGTTCGCCGTGATCGTGATGCTGGGTGCATCGTACACGATGAAGCGCAACGAGCATGTCCGGGTCGACATTTTCTACATGACGCTGAGCCGCCGTGGGCAGCTCTGGGTCGACATCCTCGGCACCGTGGTCTTCCTCCTGCCGACCTGCACCATCCTGGCCTGGCTGAGCTGGCCGTTCTTCATGCAGTCGTTCAACGTCAACGAGCATTCCTCGAATGCCGGTGGACTGCTGCGCTGGCCGATCAAGCTGGTGCTCCCACTGGGCTTCGCCCTGGTGGCCCTGCAGGGCCTGTCCGAACTGATCAAGCGTGTGGCCTTCCTCAACGGATATGCCGTGGATAGCCTCGAAGCACACTACGAGAGGCCCACGCAATGATGATCCCGCTCGAGTGGATGCCGCCGCTGATGTTCGGCGGCCTGGTCGTCTTCATGCTCATCGGTTACCCGGTCGCGTTCTCGCTCTGCGCGGTCGGCTTCTTCTTCGGCTTCCTGTCGATCGACATGGGCTTTTTCACGATGCCCTTCATGCAGGCCATCCCGGGCCGCGTGTTCGGCAGCATCCTGTCGAACGAGCTGCTGCTTGCCATTCCGTTCTTCACCTTCATGGGCGCCATCCTGGAGAAATGCGGGTTGGCGGAGGACATGCTCGAATCGATGGGCCAGCTCTTCG
>JABMNB010000339.1 GCA_013205335.1 Rhodospirillales bacterium | reverse complement strand
CTCGCCGAGATTGTGCGGCGGGATATTGGTCGCCATGCCGACGGCGATGCCGCCCGCGCCGTTTGCCAGCAGGTTCGGAAACGCGGCCGGAAGGACCGTCGGCTCCCACGTGGTTTCGTCGTAGTTGGCCTGGAAGTCGACCGTGTCCTTGTCGATGTCGGCGAGCAACGACTCGGCGACCCGGGCGAGACGCGCCTCGGTGTATCGCATGGCCGCCGGCGGATCGTTGTCCATCGAGCCGAAATTGCCCTGCCCGGCGATCAACGGCAGGCGCATCGAGAAATCCTGCGCCATGCGCACGAGCGCGTCGTAGATCGATTGGTCGCCGTGCGGATGATACTTACCCATCACGTCGCCGACGATGCGCGCCGACTTGCGGAAGGGATGCGTCGAGTCGTAGCCGCTTTCCTTCATCGCGTGGAGGATTCGGCGTTGCACGGGCTTCAGGCCGTCACGCGCGTCGGGCAGCGCACGCGCCACGATCACGCTCATGGCGTAATCGAGGTAGGAGCGGCGCATCTCCTCTTCGATCGTGATCGGGGCGATATCGTGCGGAGGGGGCTGAGGCGGAGGCGCGTCCGGGGGCGGCGGCGCCGGCGGCAGGGTCGTATCGTCGCTCACGGAAACCTGGGATTTTTCTCGTTCTTGCAGCCCGTCCGGAGACTCCGGCAGGGATATTCCGCAACCTACCAAACAAGACCCGGAAGACCAACAAAAATCGCCCGCAGATGCCCCCTTTAATGCTTTGATTTTATTGGCTAAATGCGCCCCGCAATTGCCTCGGAAAAAGGCTCTGTCTTGTCCCCCAAAGCCACCCCTGCCCGCCCCACTGCCGTGATCTTCGACATGGGCGGCGTGCTGATCGACTACGATCCGCGACACCTCTACCGGAAGCTGCTCCCGCAAGCCGCCGAGATGGAGGACTTCCTGGCCAACGTGACCACCCGCGAATGGCACATGCGGCAGGACTATGATGGCGATCCGGCGGTCGCCACCCGCGAGCTGCAGGCACGCCATCCCGGCAAGGAAGCCCTGATCGCGGCCTACTACGACCGCTTCGATGAGATGCTCGACCACGCCTTCGCGCCGATGGCTGCCCTGGTCGAGCGCCTGAACGCGGCGGGGGTGCCGCTTTATCTCTTGTCCAATGCACCCGGATTTCTCGATGCTTGGCTGCGCGGGCCCGCACGGGCAACCCACCCCTTCGTCGGACACTTCCGCAACTACATCGTGTCCGGCCACGTCGGCTGCTGGAAGCCCGATGCCGGCATTTTCGAGCTGACCTGCCGCACAGGCGGTTTTCGTCCACAGGACGCCGTATTCATCGATGACGTGATGGCCAACGTCGAGGGCGCCCGCGCCACGGGCATGACCGCCATACACCATCGCTCGGCAGGGGAAACCATCGCCGAGTTGCGAGCCCTGGGACTGCCGGCCTGAAGGTGCCCCCTGAAGGTCCCCCAAACCCTCGGAGACCTGCCGCAGCCGCTCTACTTCTTCGACGGCCAATGCGTTCTGTGCAGCCGCTTCGTGGCCTTCTGCCTCAAACGGGATCGCGAGAGGCACCTGAAGTTCGCCAGCGCCCAATCGGCTGTGGGCCGGCGCGTGCTGGCCGCGCTCGGCCTACCCGACGACACACTCGACCGCACGATCCTGCTGCTGGAAGACGACACGGTCCATGCACGCTCGACTGCAGTGCTGCGGGCCCTGCGTCATTTGCAGGCTCCCGCACGCTGGCTCCATCCGCTGATCCTCGTGCCCAAATTCCTGCGCGACCCGGCCTACGACATCGTCGCCCGCAATCGCATCCGCTGGTTCGGCCGCCTCGACACCTGCCTCGTGCCGTCCCCCGAGACCCGGAACCGCTTCATCGACCTGTGAGGAAGCCGCGATAGCGCACCAGCCTCCCGATCCCCGGCAAGCCGATCTCCACGTCGAACCGGAAGCGTCCCTCCTGTTCCGTCTCGGCCGCCCGGATGCGCGGCCAGCAGAAGCGCGGCAATGGCATCCCGGCGAAACGCATTCCCGACATCACCAGCTCGAGGCGGCTGTCCCTGACCGGCAGCTGAAGATCGAAAGCCAGCGGCCCGAACCGTTCGACGATCCAGCCTGCGGGCCGCCTGAGGCCGATGTATTGCCGCGATCGCATGGCGCGGCCGCCGACCCGTCGGGTCCAGGTCTCGTAACCTCCGCGAACGGCGAACTCGACCGCGATGGGCGCATCGGCAACGGCAGGCGGCAACCTGAAGAGCGCGGCGAGGACGCGCCCCACGGGATTCATCGGACCATCCACAGAGCAGCGCCCCTCCCACTGGAGTTCGACACCCTCATGCAGACGCTGCCCGGCTGCGGACATCTCCTCGTAGGAAGCGCCCAGAACGCGACGATAGAGCGATGGCTGGTAGGCGGCGCCGTCGTCGCCCCAGCCTGCCGCGATGCGCAGATGCGCCTGCCGCCACTCGCGTTCGATCTCGGCCAGCGACAGCAGGCCGATACATGGCATCGCACCGCGCTTGTGCACCTCGCCGCGCGCCAGCTTGCGCACCAGTGCCGCTGCGGGCGTTGCCGGAACGAACGGACCGTCGCCGCCTTCGGCGATCAGGGACCACGAGCGTGCTCCGCCCGCACCCTGGAGATCGATCCGCAGGCCGCCCCTGTCGCTGCCGAAGGCGCGAAACCGGTCGGCGATCCAGGCAAGCGGCGCCGCCGCAGGCAACAGCGTCTTCACCACGCCGAGCCGGACCGGTAAAGCGAGCAACCACAGGCCAACATGCAGGACCGTGAGTTCGAGCCCCGCGGCGGCATGAACGTCCGCAATACCGAACCGTTGGCGAAACAGCGCAGGCTCGGGCAGATCGCACGCCGCCACCCAGCGGCGGCCGAGCCCCGGCACGGCAAGGCGGCGAAGATCGGCCCATACTCGACGCCCCGGCTGATCGGGGATGGGCTTGCCGGCACCCGAAAGGATCGCCTCCATCAAGGCACGACCGCGCGGCGCATCGTTGCCCGGCACGATGCCGAATGACACCCGGTCGACGGAACCGTCGTCCTGCAGCGCCTGTTCGAGGACCGCGCCGGTGAGCGCCGGTGCAGTGCTGGCCCCCGAACAGACCAGCAGCCCGGCCGCCTTGGCCACCGCGTCGAGCCGGTCGATGCCGCAGACGAAGGCCCGATCGTCGGCGAGGTCGAGATAGTGGACGCCGTGACGGATGCAGGTTTCCGCCACCGCATAGGCTTGGCCCTGAAAAGGCCCGGCGACGTGAACGAGAACGTCGAACGGATGCCCCGCGAGCACGCGGTCGAGGTCGTGCTGCCAATCCAGCACGAGCCCGGCGATGCCGAGCTCGGCCGCGAGGGCCTCGACCTTCGCCCGATCGCGCGCACCGGCCGTCAGCTCGATCCGGGGATCGCCGGCGAGCAGCCGACATAGCCTGCCGCCGAACACGCCCGTCCCGCCAAGGACGAGCACGCGAAGCCGTTCAGGGGCGTCGGCGAAGTCGATCGCCAGCCCCGCTCAGACGCCTTCGCCGGGCCTAGAACGGAATGTCGTCATCGAGTTCGGCCTTGCCGCGCGGCGCCGGACGGCCACCGCCGCTGCTGCCACCACCGCCGCTGGGCATTCCGCCGCCACCGCCGGACATTCCGTCGTCGTCCATGCCTCCACCACCGCCTTCACCGCCGCCGCTGCGGCCGTCGAGCATGGTGAGGGTGCCGCCGAAGCGCGGGACGACCACTTCGGTCGTGTAGCGCTCCTGGCCGCTCTGGTCGGTCCACTTGCGGGTGGTCAGCTGACCTTCGAGATAGACCTTGGCGCCCTTCTTCAGGAATTTCTGGGCCACTTCGGCCAGCTTGTCGTTGAAGATCACGACGCGGTGCCATTCAGTGCGTTCCTTGCGCTCGCCGCTGTTGCGGTCGCGCCAGGTCTCCGATGTCGCCACCGACATGTTCACCAGCGAACGGCCGTCCTGCATCGCTTTCACTTCGGGGTCGCGGCCGAGATTTCCGACGAGAATGACTTTGTTGACGCTGCCCGCCATGGGGGCCTCCTTGGCTTTCCCGGCGCCGCGGGACGCGGCACCTACCTCACGGTCGGCAACCTAGACCCGGCCGCCTGTGGGCAGCCACCAATTTTGGGTTATGACGTGAGCTTCGCTCATGCTGACCCTCCGACAATTCATTGGTTCTGACGGCAAAGTCTCCCTTATCTTCGCCGACCATGAGCAAATCCTTCCACGTTCCCCAGGTTTCGACCGGCCAAGCCTATGCCATGCTGGGCGGCGCGGCGCTGATGATGACCCTGGCCATGGGCATCCGGCAGAATCTCGGCCTGTTCCAGGCACCCGCCTCCAAGGAACTGGGGATCGCCATCTCCGACTTTGCGCTGGCGATCTCGGTCCAGCAGGTCGCCTGGGGCCTGAGCCAGCCGATCGCCGGCATCTTCGCCGACAAGTACGGGACGCGCTGGGTCGCGATGATCGGCAGCGTCCTTTTCATCCTCGGGATCTGGCTGACGGCCACGGCGCAGGCCGCACTGCCCATCATTCTGGGCGCCGGCGTCCTGATCGGCATTGCGCTCGCCTGCACGACCTCGGGCATCACCGCCAACATCGCCGCCCGCGTCGTCGAACCGGGCCGCCGGACGCTGGCCTTCGGGATCGTCTCGGCCGCCGGATCCGTGGGTACCATGGTGACGGCGCCGATCGCGGCCTACCTTCTTAATAGCGACGGCTGGCGCGCTGCCATCTGGGCTTTCGTGATCCTGGCATTTGCCATGCTGCCGGCCGCCTGGATCGGCAGCCGCGCCGACAGGCTGCCCAACAGCCTTTCGACCGACCGCAATCTCACTTTGGCAGGCGCGCTCGACGAGGCGCGGCGGCACACCGGCTACGTCGTGATGGCGCTCGCCTTCTTCGTCTGCGGCCTGCAACTCGTCTTCATCACCACCCATCTGCCGACCTACCTCGCCCAGTGCGGCATGGACGCCTCCTACAGCGCCGTGGCGCTGATGCTGATCGGCGGCTTCAACATCCTGAGTTCGTGGCTGTTCGGCTGGCTGGGCGACAGATATCCCAAGCGCCTGCTGCTGGGCGCGATCTACCTCTTGCGGTCGCTGGCGGTGGCGCTGTTCTTCATGTTCCCGCCGACGCCGCTCTCCGTCGTGCTGTTCGGGGCCGCCATGGGCACGCTCTGGCTCGGGGTCATTCCCCTGGTCAACGGGTTGGTGGTGCAGATCTTCGGGTTGCGCTTCCTGTCGACCCTGACCGGTATCGCCTTCCTCAGCCACCAGGCCGGTTCGTTCCTCGGCGCCTGGGGTGGCGGCTTTCTCTTTGACCTGATGGGCTCCTATGACCTCGCCTGGAAGATCGGGGTCCTGATCGGCCTGATCGCGGGCACCGCGCAGCTTCTGATGAACGACCGGCCCACAGCCAGAGTGCTGGCAGCGCAAGCATCGCCAGCTTGACGCAGCCACTGGCAGGCCTGGGGGTGAATCGCCATATGCGGTGATCGCCCGCATCCCTTATTGTTCCGGTCCAGATGGCCAAGTCACGCTTACCCGCTGCCGAACCGCATCGCTTCATCTCCGTACGGGGAGCGCGCGAGCACAATCTCAAGAACATCGACGTCGACCTGCCGCGCGACAGGCTGGTGGTGATCACCGGCCTCTCGGGTTCGGGAAAATCGTCGCTGGCCTTCGATACCATCTACGCCGAGGGCCAGCGCCGCTATGTCGAGAGCCTCTCGGCCTATGCGCGCCAGTTCCTCGAGCTGATGCAGAAGCCCGACGTCGATTCGATCGAAGGCCTGTCGCCCGCGATCTCGATCGAGCAGAAGACGACGTCGCGCAATCCGCGCTCGACCGTCGGCACCGTCACCGAGATCTACGACTATCTGCGGCTGCTGTTCGCG
>JABMNB010000338.1 GCA_013205335.1 Rhodospirillales bacterium | reverse complement strand
GGCGCCGAGGCTGCGCAGCACGTCGCGCATCTCGGGTTCGATAGTGGCAAGGCCGGTCGCCACGTTCACCACGATCGGGAAGAAGCTGATCACGAAGGCGGTGATGACGGCCGGCAGCGAGCCGACGCCGACCCAGATCATCAGGATCGGCACGATCGCCACCTTCGGGACTGCGTTGAAGGCGATCAGCAACGGATAGAGCCCGGAATAGACGAAGGGCGACGCGCCGATCGCCAGACCGAGCAGCAGGCCGAACGCGATCGCCAGCAGGAAGCCGACCGTCGTGGTCCACAGCGTGTCCCAGCAATAGGCCATCAGGATGTCGAAGCGCTGGACGAAGACCGCGAAGATCTTGGTGGGCTTCGGCAGGATGATCTCGGGCACCTGGAAGACGATGCAGCAGACTTCCCAGACGATCAGCAGCGCCGCGAGCACCAGCCACGGCATGGCATGCTTCAGCGCCTCGCGCTTGAGGTCGCTCATGGCGCGTGCTCCTGGTGAATGCGATCGCGCAACTCGTGCACGATGTTCACGAAGTGCGGCTCGAAGGTCGTGGCCAGCGTGCGCGGCCGCGGGATGTCGATCTTCTTGGCCAGCACGATGCGGCCAGGCCGCCGGCTCATCACGTAGACCGTGTCGGCGAGAAAGACTGCCTCGCGCAGATCGTGCGTCACCAGCACGCCGGTGAAGCGCTTCTCCAGCCACAGAGCCTGCATGACGCCCCACAGCTCCTCGCGCGTGAAGGCGTCGAGCGCGCCGAACGGCTCGTCGAGCATCAGCAGCTCGGGCTCGTGGATCAGGGCGCGGCACAGGTTCGAGCGCTGTTGCATGCCGCCCGAGAGCTGCCACGGAAACTTGTCGGCGAAGTCCGCGAGGCCGACCGTCCTCAGCAGCCTCATCGCCCGCTCGACATACTCGGCACGATGGCGGCGGAAGCGGCGCTTGTGCGGCTCCACCACCTCCATGGGCAGGAGGATGTTGTTCATCGTCGTGCGCCACGGCATCAGGGTCGGGTTCTGGAACGCCATGCCGACGCCCTTGATCGGCCCCGTCACCTTCTTGCCGTCGATCACGACCTCGCCGCCCGACGGCGGCAGCAGGCCCGTCACCAGCTTCATGATGGTGGACTTGCCGCAACCCGAGGGACCAACGACGGCGATGAACTCGCCCTTGTCGATGCCCAGCGTGGCATCGGCGAGGGCCAGAGTCGTGTCCTTGCCGAGCCGGTAGGTGAGACTGACGCCCTTGAGATCGACGAAGGCCATTAAATCCTCCCCTCCCCCGTCACTCGGGGGAGGGCCAGGGAGGGAGAGAGCAACGCCATGATCGTCTCAACAGCGACATTCATGGTGTGGCCTTCCCCCTCCGCCCTTCGGGCACCTCCCCCGGCTGACGGGGGAGGAGATTAATTTTACTTGGCAATCATCCGGTCGGCCTTGGGCGGCAGGTAGGCGTTGCTGAACACCTTGTCGGGCGCCGGCGCGGCCGGCAGGCCAAAGGCCTCGGACACGTCCTTCACGGCGCGCGCGAAGCGGGCGGGGTCGACGTCGCCCATCCCGTTGGCCTTCACGTAGGGCGTCATGATGTTGGTCTCCAGCGAGATCTTCAGGCGCTCCAGCTCGAGAGCCTCATTGATCAGCGGATCGCGCTTCTTGGCCGCCGCAATGCCGAGCTGCGGGTTGGCGATGACGTCCTTCCAGCCCTTCAGCGTGGCGGCGAGGAAGCCCTTCACGGCCTTCTCGTTCTTCATCATGTCGGCCGAAATCACGACACCGTTGCCGTAGACGTCCATGCCGAAGTCGACGAAGCGCATCGCCACGATGTCCTCGAACGCCACGCCGCGCGCCTTGAGATCGAGCATCGAGGAGAAATAGTGACCCGAGATGAAGTCGACCGTGCCCTGCACCAGGCTCTGCTCGCGCAACTGCGGCGTCAGGTTGACGTGCTCCCACTTGGTGATGCCGTTCTTCTTGGCGAAGGCCGGGAACAGGCGGAAGCTGGCGTCGAACACCGGGGCACCGAGCTTCTTGCCCTCGAGGTCCTTCGGCGTCTTGATGCCGCTCTTCTTCAGCGCATAGACGCCGAACGGCGCGAAGTCGTAGACCATGAAGACGCAGAGCACTTCCTTGCCCGGGTTCTTGGCATTGTACTCGATGGTCGAGTTCACGTCGGCGAAGCCGATCTGGTAGGCGCCGGTGGCCACGCGCTGCACCGCGCCGGCCGAACCCTGGCCGGGGTCCATCGTGACGTCGAGGCCCTCGGCCTTGTAGTAGCCCTTCTCCAGCGCCACCAGGAACGGCGAGGTCGGACCCTGGAACACCCAGTCCAGGGTGAACTTGATCGCGGTCTGGGCGTTGGCGGGCAGGCTGCCCAGGGCGAGCGCGACGGCCGCTGCACCGCCCAGCATTTTGGCAAATTTGCTCATTTCGTTGATCCCCCTGGGTTCCCTGTCCGCGACTCTTAGGCGGACAATCAACGCCCGCCAAGGGGATATCAGGCAGATTCTATGCCAGCCTGTTGCGTCGCCACGAGGCGGGCAAAAGCACCGCCTTCCGCCACCAGCGCCTTGTAGGCGCCCTGCTCGACGACCCGTCCATGCTCGAATACGACCACCTGATCGGCCTCGCGGATGGTCGACAGGCGGTGGGCGATCACGAAGGTCGTACGGCCCAGCATCAGGACCTTCAGCGCCTTCTGGATGCGCGCCTCGGTGATGGAATCGAGCGCGCTGGTCGCCTCGTCGAGGATCAGGATAGGCGGGTTCTTGAGCAGGGCCCGCGCGATCGCGAGCCGCTGGCGTTCGCCGCCCGACAACGTGGCGCCGCGCTCGCCCACCAGCGTTTCATAGCCCTGCGGCTGGCGCATGATGAAATCGTGCGCCTCGGCGAGTTTGGCGGCCTCCTCGAGTTCGGCCTGCGTCGCGTCGGGCTTGCCGATGCGCAGATTGTCGGCAATCGTGCGATAGAACATGGTGCTGTCCTGGAACACCACGCCGATGTTCCGGCGCAGCGATTCCAGCTTGATGTCGCGATGGTCGACACCGTCGATGCGGACCACGCCCGACTGGGCATCCCACATGCGGTGCAGCAGCGACAACGCCGTGCTCTTGCCGGCGCCGGTCGGGCCGACGAAGGCCACCGTCGAGCCGGCCGGCACCTTCAGCGAGAAATGCACCAGGGCCGGCCGCTTGCCGTCATAGGAGAAGTTGATGTCGTCGAATTCGACATCGCCTCGGGCGCGCCCGATGTCGATGCCGTTCGGCTTGTCCGGTACGCTCGACTGCGAATCCAGCACGCGGAAGAAATCGCCCAGCGACGGCATCTGGAAGAAGATGCGGCTGACGAAGCCCGACGCCTGGTCCATGCGGCCGATCAACATGGTGGCGAAGCCCATGAAGCTCACGATCTCGCCGACCGTCGCCTCTCCGCGCGTATAGAGCCAGGTGCCGAGAACGAAGATCAGGATCACGGTGATCGTCGATGCGGCACGCGTCATCACCGACAGCAGCGCCCACCAGTTCAGCACCGGGAACTGCGCCTGGAGCGTCTGGCCGATGATGCGGTGCATCTCGCTGGTCTCGGCGCCCAGCCGGACGAAACTCTGGATGAGGCTGATGTTGCCCAGCGCGTCGCCCGCCCGGCCTGCCAGCTCGCTGTGAAGATCCTCTACCTTGTGCTGCAACCGGTCGGTCTTGCTGACCACCCAGACGTTCGTGATGGCGAAGAACAGGATCAGCACCAGCAGCAGGAGGCCCAGCCGCCAGTTCATGAACAGGCTGAGCGGCAGCATGACGAACAGCGCCACCAGGGTGGCCAGGTTCTCGCGGAAGAACGACAGCCAGATGCCGAACAGATTGTCGACGCCGGTCAGCATGATCTTGATCAGCCGGCCGGAATGCTGCGCATTGTGAAATGAAAACGGCAGCATCAGCAGATGCTGGAAATAGGTGGCCATCGCGCCCAGACGGCGGCGATGCGCCATGCGATCGGCCTGCAGCGAGACCACCATGTTGGCGGCGATGCCGCCCAGCCCGATCAGCGCCCACAGACCGAGGATCTCGCGGGCGTCCTGCCACAGGACTTCGACGGGCTTGTCGCGGGCGGTGGTCAGCAGATCGATGACCTTGCCGAACAGCACCGGTTCGTAGAACTGCAGGGCGGCCACCGCGACGTTGGCGATGGCCAGGGTGATCGCGAGGCCCTTCTCGGCCCTGAGCAGGCCGATGACGCGGCCATAGACGCGGAAGAATTCCATATGCTTCGTCCGCGTCCGTTCTTGCTCAGGCCTTGGTGTCGAGGAAGCGTTCGACCGTGCGCACGAAGAAGCTCACGCCGAACGGAATCGCCATGTCGTTGAAGTCATAGCGGGAGTTGTGCAGGCTGACCGAGCCGGGGCCGCCGCCATTGCCCAGCCACACCATGGCGCCCGGCACCTTCTCCAGCATGTAGGAGAAGTCCTCGGCGCCCATGCTGGGCCGCGTGTTGTCCTGGACCGCATGTTCCCCGCAGACCCCGGCCGCAACATCGGCGGCGAAGCGGGCCTGCTCGACGTCGTTCACGGTCGGCGGATAGCCCGGCTTGTGCTCGACCTCGATCTTGACGCCGTGCATCCGGGCGGCGCCCTCGCAGATCTCGTCGATGCGCCGCTTCACCAGCTCGCGGTTCGCGGGCGTCGTCGTGCGCGTCGTGCCGCCGATATGCGCGTCGCCCGGAATGACGTTGTAGGCCGAGCCCGCATGGAAGAAGCCGACGGTCACGACACCCGAATCGATCGGGTCGATGTTGCGCGAGACGATGGTCTGAAGCGCCATCACGATGTTGGCGCCGACGACCATGGGATCGAGCGTCGAATGCGGATGGGCGGCATGCCCACCCTTGCCCGTGATGCGGATGTCCCAGCGATCGGCCGCCGCCAGGAGCGGACCGCCCTTGGTGACGATATGGCCGACCGGGACACCAGGCTTGTTGTGGATCGCGAATACCGCGTCACAGGGGAATTTCTCGAACAGACCGTCCTCGATCATCACCTTTGCCCCACCGCCGCCCTCTTCGGCCGGCTGGAAAATAAAGTGGACGGCCCCCTCGAAGTTCCGTTCCTCGCTGAGCACTTTTGCGGCGCCCAGCAGCATGGCCGTGTGACCGTCATGGCCGCAGGCGTGCATGCGGCCCGGGCTCGTCGACCGATGCGCGAAATCGTTGGTCTCGTCCATCGGCAGGCAGTCCATGTCGGCGCGCAGCCCGATCGACTTCACCGAGTTGCCCTTGCGCAGTGTGCCGACCACGCCGGTTTTGCCGAGCCCGCGCGTCACTTCCAGACCCCACTCCTGAAGCTTGGCGGCCACGATGTCCGATGTCCTGTTCTCCTCGAAGGCCAATTCGGGATGAGCATGGATGTCGCGGCGGATGGCCGAGATCTCGCCCTGGATTTCGAGTGAACGTGGCAGAACAGGCATCGGGTACTCCGGTTGGAACCGAGGTCATCTTAGCCCAAAGTGCCGGACATGTTGTCCCTTAACGAAATCGAGGCTGCAGCGGCCCTCGTGCATGCCGCGATGCCGCCGACGGCCCAATATGCGTGGCCCCTGCTTTCGCGGCGCACAGGATGCGAAACCTGGGTCAAGCACGAGAACCACACCCCGACCGGCGCCTTCAAGGTGCGCGGCGGGCTGGTCTACATGGACGGGCTGAAGCGCCGCTCGCCCCACACCAGCGGCGTCGTCAGCGCGACACGCGGCAATCACGGTCAGAGCATTGCGCTGGCGGCGGCGCGCAACGGCATCGCCGCCACCATCGTCGTGCCCCTCGGCAATTCGGTGGAAAAGAACGCCGCCATGCGCGCCTTCGGGGCCGAGCTGGTCGAGGCAGGGCACGATTTCGATGCTGCCAAGGACGCGGCGATGAAGCTCGCCGGCGAGCGCGGCCTTGCCATGGTGCCGTCGTTCCATCGCGACCTGGTGGCGGGCGTCGCCTCCTATGCGCTTGAACTGTTCCGCACGGCGCCGCCGCTCGACACGGTCTATGTGCCGATCGGCCTCGGCTCCGGCATCTGCGGCACCATTGCCGTGCGTGACGCGCTGGGCCTCGGGACGAAGATCGTCGGTGTCGTCTCGACCGAGGCGCCAGCCTATGCGCTCTCCTTCGCCGCCGGCAACGTCGTGGCGACCAACAGCGCCGACACGATGGCCGATGGCATGGCCGTGCGCGGCCCCGACGCCGAAGCGCTGACGATCATCCTGAAGGGGGCGGAGCGGATCGTGCAGGTGAGCGACGCCGAGATCGGCGCGGCGATGCGCGCTTATTACGAGGACACGCACCAGCTCACGGAAGGCGCGGGCGCCGCAGCACTCGCGGCGCTGCTCCAGGAACGCGACCGCTTCGCGGGCAAGCGCGTCGGCCTCGTGCTGAGCGGCGGCAACATCGACCGGCCGGTCTATTTGCGCATCCTTGCCGGCGGCTGAGGCGCCCAGACGAGGTCGCTCTTCACCGCCTCCATGACGAAGGAGGAGCGCGTACCGCGGACGCCCGGCATGCGCAGCAGCGCCTTCATGGCGAACTCGCTGAAGCTCGCGAGATCGGGCGCCAGGACATGCAGCAGGAAATCCATGTCGCCGGTCACGGCATAGCAGGCCACCACCTCGGGCCGCGCGCGGATCGCCGCCTCGAAGGCCTCGACGGTCTTTTCCGAATGATCGTCGAGCGTCACCTGTACCATCGCCTGCAGCGCGAGCCCCACGGCGGGCGGCGACACCAGAGCGGCGTAGCGATCGATCACACCTTCTTCCTCCAGCCGCTTCACCCGGCGTTGGCAAGGCGTCGGCGACAGGCCCACGCGTTCTGCGAGATCGACGATCGGCAGGCGGCCTTCAGCCTGCAAAGCGCCGAGAATACGTCTGTCGATGTCATCCAGCGCGACCATAGTGATTTTCACCCCAAACACACTAATATACGGAATATATCCCTAAAATTCTCCGTTACCAAAGCCCACTTCGCCGGGATTCACCCGTCAGTCGGTCCCATATTGCCGGGATGAACCTCGCACCCCTCGAGAACCTGCGCGGCGACTATGCCGGCATGGCGCCGGACTGGACGGTGCCGCAGCACCCCGACCTCTATTCCGACGAGGAACAGGCCGTGTGGCGGCTGCTGGCGCAGCGCCAGCGCGCGCTGGCCGAGCGCCATGCTTGCGCAGAGTTCCTGACGGGTCTGGATGCGATCGGACTGGGCGATACCATCCCGGACTTCGCGGGGGTGAACGCGCGCCTGGAGCCGCTCACCGGGTGGCGCATCGTCGGCGTGCCGGGCCTGATCCCTGACGCGGCCTTCTACGATCACCTCGCCCACCGCCGCTTCCCGGTCACGGTCTGGATCCGCAGGCGCGGGGAGATCGACTATCTGGTCGAGCCCGACCTCTTCCACGACTTCTTCGGGCACGTCCCCCTGCTCACCAATCCGGTGTTCGCCGACTACATGCAGGACTATGGCCGCCGAGGCGTCGAAGCCGGGCGCGATGTCCATCGACTGGCGCGGCTCTACTGGTTCACCGTCGAGTTCGGCCTGATCCGCACGAAGCAGGGGCTGAAAGCCTATGGCGCCGGCATCCTGTCCTCGGCCGCCGAGGTGAAGCATGCGATCGAGGACCGCGGCGTCGAGCGCCTGCCGTTCGATGCCACGACTGCGATGAACCGGCCCTACGAGATCGACAGGCTACAGAACACCTATTTCGTGCTCGACGATTTCCGCCAGCTCATGGACCGGCCGCAACGTCACTGACCCAATAGAACGAGTCCATCGACGGCGACGACGCCCTCGCCCTCGCGCTTCACCAGCAGCGGATTGATCTCCGCTTCGGCGACGTCGGCGAACGCCTTGTGCGCCAGGGTCGAGAAGGCGGCGATGGACCTCGCCAGCGCCGCGACATCGCCCTTCGGCAGGTTGCGATAGCCGCGCACCATCGCAAGCCCCTTCACTTCGGCGATCATCTGCAGCGCCTCGCTTTCATCGACCGGCGCGAGGCGCGTCGAGGCATCCTTGTAGATCTCGGCCAATACACCGCCGAGGCCCACGGTGACGGTCGGGCCGACCAGCGGATCGCGACGATAGCCCAGGATCACCTCGACGAGCCCGCGCTCCATCTTCTGAACAAGAAACCCCTGCAGTCGAGCCTCGGGCGCATAGGTCTTCACCCGCTTCTCGATCTCCCGCGCCGCGACGGCGGCTGTCTGGCCGTCGGGAATGCCCAGCGCCACGCCGCCGGCTTCGGTCTTGTGCGGAATGTCGACCGACAGGATTTTGAGCACGACCGGCGCTCCAACCTCTCCGACGGCAGCCGCAACACGCTTCGCATCGGGCACTGTCAGCGACTTCGCCATGGGCACGCCGAGGCTTGCGAAGAAATCGGCGGCACGACGCTCATCGAACCCCGAGGCGCGACCCGCCTCCAGCGCTCCGAGCGCATCCGGCGACGGCTCCTCGAGCCGCGGCACGGCCCGCGGCGGTGTGCGCAAGAGGCAGAGCGCCATCGCCTCGGCACAGGCTTCGGGATGACGGAAGGCCGGCACGCCGGCCGCTGTCAGCAGCGCCAGTGACTTCTCGGCCGACGGGGTGAGCGCCACGGCGAACGGCTTGGCCGACCCGGCGAAGCGCAGCAGCGGCTCGACGGCGAGTTCGGGATTGAACTGCGCGGAGGAGCCGACCACGAAGATCGCCGCGTCGTTGCCGTCGTCGGCCAACAGGCGTTCGATCGTGCCGGCGACGATCTCCGGCTTGGCGCCCGCCAGGGTGAGATCGACCAGCTTCCCCTCGCCCGCCGCGATGCCGAACGGTTTCAGCCACTCCACGAGATTGCGCGGCGGCCCCACGATCTCGAGCCCGGCCACCGCCATGCTGTCGACCACCATGGCGGCGCCGCCGCCCGTCGTGGTCGCCACGGCGACACGATGCCCGCCGCTCCTGGATTTCGGCCGGTCCACCAAAAGAGACGGCACATCGATCAGCGATTCGAATGTCGACACGCGCGTGATGCCATGACGGTGGCAGAAGGCATCGAAGGTCGCGTCAGAACCGGCAATGGCGCCGGTGTGCGAGCGCGCCAGCTCCTGGCCGATGTCGGAGCGCCCGAGCTTGTAGGCGATTACCGGCTTGCCGGCCTCGTGCGCCCGCCGCGCCGCGCGCGCCAGCCGCTCACCATCGCGCAGCGTCTCCAGGAACAGCAGGATGGCCCTGGTCTTCGGATCGTCGACCAGCATGTCCGCGATCTCGCCGACCGCGAGGTCGACCTCGTTGCCGACCGAGATCAGTCGCGAGAAGCCGATGCCGCGCGCGTCGGCGCGCGACAGCAGCGCGCCGATCAGGCTGCCGCTCTGGCTGACGACGGCCCAGTTGCCAGTGCGCAACTTCTCCGCGGCGAAAGCGGCATTGGCCGTCAGCGCCATGGCGGGATCGGTGCTCACCGTGCCGATGCTGTTGGGACCGACAAGGCGGATGCCGGTCTCGCGCACGACTTTCGCCAGCTCGTTTTGCAGCGAGGCGCCGGCTGGACCGGCATCGGCGAAGCCGCCAGCCAGGATCGACGCCACCTTGACGCCGCGCCGGCCGCAATCGGCCAGCGCCCGCACCGCAGCCGCGCCGTTCAGGAGGATGTAGGCGTGGTCGATGTCGCCCTCGATCGCGTCGAGATCCGTGTAGGCCTTCTCACCCAATATTTCGCTGTGCGACGGATTGACCGGCAGGATTTCCCCCGCGAAACCGTGCTTGCGCAGGAAGCGCTGTGGCCGCGAGGTCGTCCTGGCGACATTCGATGATGCACCGATCAGTGCAATGCGGCGGGGCTCGAACAGGGCGCAGAACAATTCGGTCATCGGTCGAGTAGACCATAGCTGCCTCCCCGAGCGAAGCGAGGGAGCTCCTGTTGCATCGAAAGGCCCTTCACTTCGCTCAGGGTGACAACAAGGCTATGATCGAACGATGCTCAATCGCCGTTCGCTCATCGCCGCGACGCTCGCCGTCGCCTCCTCTCCGGCTGCCGCGCAAAGTCCGCCGTGGCCCAGCAAACCCATAAAACTCGTCGTGCCCTATGCGCCCGGCGGCACCACCGACGTCGTGGCCCGCATGGTCGCCGAATATCTCGGCCAGAAGCTCGGGCAGAACATCATCGTCGACAACAAGCCCGGCAAGGGCGCGATGGTCGGCACCGCGATCGTCGCCAAGGCAGCCCCCGACGGTTACACGTTGCTGATGTCGGTGATCTCGGGCCTGTCGATCTCGCCCACGCTCTATGGCGGCGGCGACTTCGATCCGATGGGCGATTTCATCCACGTCTCCATCGCTTCGACCAACCCCAGCGTCCTGGTCGCCAATCCGAATTTCCAAGCCAAGACCTTCAGGGAGTTCGTCGACTACGCCAAGGCCAATCCCGGCAAGGTCTCCTACGCGACCTCGGGCGCGGGCTCGAGCAACCATCTGCTGGGCGCGCGCCTCGAACAGGTGATCAGCGCCGGTCTGGTCCACGTTCCCTATCGCGGCGCCGGCCCCGCCATGATCGACACGATCGCGGGCAACGTGCCGGTGATGTTCGACTCGCTGCCCTCGGCGGCGCCGCACATCAAGGCCGGCAAGGTGAACGCGCTTGCGGTGAGCGGCGAGACGCGCAGCCCCGCCTTTCCCGACGTGCCGACGATGAAGGAGCTGGGCTACCCGGACCTGATCTCCTATTCCTGGTTCGGCATCTCGGTGCCCGCGAACACGCCGCAGTTCATCGTCGACCGACTGGCGACCGACATTCAGGCCGTGCTGAAGGAGCCCGCCGTCGTCAAGCGCTGGGAGGAGATCGGAGCCGAGGGCAGCACCATGACGCCCGCCCAGGTGACGCGTTTCATCCAGGACGAGATCGACAAGTGGACGCCGGTCGTGAAAGCTTCGGGCGCAAAGCCCGGCTGACCAGAACCTGGAGGAGACGATATGACCATCCGCCGCGTGATCTCACCCGATGTCGCCGAACCGCCGGCCGAGCGCTGGTCGAACTGCCTGGTGGTCGACGGCGTCGCCTATGTCTCCGGCATGACCGCACGCGGCGCCGATCCCACGGCGCTGGCGTCGATGGACGAATACGCCCAGGCCAAGGTGATCTTCGGCAAGATCAAGTCGCTGGTCGAGGCGGCCGGCGGCGCCATGTCCGATGTCGTGAAGATCACCGTGTTCCTCACCGAGATCTCCAACAACACCAGGGTCTGGGAAGCGCGGCGCGAATTCTTCACCGGCGACTTTCCCGCCTCGACGCTGGTCGAGGTGAGCGCGCTGGCCGCACCCGAAATCCTCGTCGAGATCGAGGCCATTGCCTACATCGGCAAGGGCAGGCGCTGAACTTTCAAACTCCTCTCCCCCGATTGGGGGAGAGGAACATGAGTCAGGCCAACTCGATATCGTAGCGAATGAAGCCGCGGTTCACGGCCATCTTGTCGTAGAGGAGCCGCGCCGTCGTGTTGCTTGCCTGCGTCTGCCAATAGAGGCGCGGGCAGCCTTGCGCCTTCGCCCAGTCGGCGACGGCCTGGATGAGCGCCCGCGCCACGCCCTTGCCGCGCACCTCGGCCGAGGTGAACAGGTCCTGCAGATAGCAGACGTCGTCGGACGACGTGTTGGCGTGGATCAGGAAGTGCGTGATGCCGACCAGCCGCCCGTCGAGGCGGGCGCCCAGCGCGTGCATACGCGTGTCTTTCGCGAACTCGTTCCACGCGCGGTCGTACATCTCCTGCGGCAGCGAGCGCTCGTAGAAATCCATGTAGCCGCGGAACAGCACTTCCCATTGCGCGCGGTCGGACGGTTCGAGCTTTCCGATGGTGATCATCGGGCCCGACTATACACGCTCTTGCCGCTGATCGGCACGGCCATTGCTACTCGAGAGCCACCGATCGGTGTGTCTGCGGGGATTCAGCGCCTGGGGTGCTTCGAACACTTGATCGGCCACAGGGTGATCGAGTATTGCCACCTCATTATCCGCACGCGGCTGTTTGGAAAGAAGTGAGCCCCTTGCAAGTACATAGAGTTCCAGAAGCCGCCAGCAAGTGAAGCGCGTTAAAACCCCTCTCACCCTCCGGCCGTATCAGGTCACTGCGATACCTGGTCGTGGCCTCGGGCTCACCGCATGCTCTGTCATCGATCGGCGCACCAAGATCGATGACTGCTTCACCTGGGAGCTGCCCAAGCGGGACATCAGGCACGTGACCGAGACTGTCCTGAACGGAAACTACTTCGACCACCCTCTCAACTCCCGACGCGGCCTTGTCGCGATCGGTCATATCTCCCTGATCAACCACGATCCGGAGCCGAACTGTGAATGGCGGATGCTCCAGGTCCACGATCGCTGGATGGTCGAGGCGTGGTCCATACGCCGCGTCTCGAGGGGCGAAGAGCTAACCTTCGACTACGGCTACGACCCGATCGCCAAATAGTAGATAAATCCTAGGCGTGCGAGAACATCGCCTTGCCGGGCACGGGCATGGTCGCCTTGAGGATGGTGCCGGCCGCGATCTTCTCGCTGCGGCGCGACACCACGACGTAGAGGTCGCGGCCTGAGAACGCGACGTTGGTGCAGAAGATATCGTCACCGCAATCGACGTGATGCGTCGGCCGGCCGAGAGCGTCAAAGCGCCAGACCGTGGTGCTGGGATGGGCGATCACCAGCCCGCCCTCCTCGTCGAGCGCCATGCCGTCGGGACCGGCATGGCCGCCGCTCATCTGGATGAACAGCCCGACCTTGCTCGCCGTGCCGTCGCCCATCAACGGCAGGCGCCACACGGCGTTGCCGCGCGTGACGCCGACATACAGCACGGTCTCGGCCTTGTTCATCACCAGCCCGTTGGGGCTCGGCACGGTATCCAACAGCATCGCGAGCCTGCCCGCGGTGTCGTAGCGATAGACGCGGCCCGTCGGGTCGTGCAGGCCGGTCTGCCCCTGGTCGGTGAAATAGAGATCGCCGTTGGCAGCGAAGAACAGGTCGTTCACGCCCTTGAAGCTCTCGGAACCGCGCGTCTCGAGCAGTGGGGTCACCTTGCCGGTCGCCGGATCGAGCAGGACGATGCCGCGCTTGTAGTCGGTGACGAAGATGCGGCCGTCCTTGTGGATCTTGAGCCCGTTCGGCCAGCCATCGTATTCGCTCACCAGCGTCCACTCGCCTTCGGGGCTGATGCGGAAGATGCGGCCGAACGGAATGTCGGTGACGTAGAGATTGCCCGCGCGATCGAAGCTCGGCCCTTCGAGAAAGGAATCGAGCATCTGCCCCACCGCATTGGCATCGCCCCACGCGGTGCGCCCGGGCTTGCGGAACCTGTCCGGCAGCCGCGTGAATTCCGTCGCGGGAACGGGCTTCGTCATTCCGTACATGTTCGATCTCCCGCCGGGGGCGCGCCACTCCAGTGGCGCGATCATTGTTTCAGCAACGAAGACGCGCGACTGGAGTCGCGCGCCCCCAGCCGCCTAAGCCGCCTTCACTTCGCGCTCGGCCTTGAGCGCGCGGACGGTCTGACGCAGCGCGTGGACCGTCTTCTCGATCTCCGCACCGCCATGCGTCGCCGAGACGAAGCCGCCCGGCGAGCCCATGACGTCGACGCCGTGTGCCATGAGGCCCATGCGGATCTTGCCGGTGAGGGGCCCCGCGCCGCGCGCGCCCTTGAGCTTCTCGATCGGCACCTTGTGCGGATCGAAGGTCGCGGGATCGATCTGATCGCCAAACGGGTTGGGATAGATCAGGAAGGTCGAGCTCTGGCCGTAGATGCCCCACGGCACACCCTCCTGCACCAGCACCTCGGTCAGCGCCGCACGCAATTCGGCCGCGGTTTTGTTGGCCTTCTCGGCAAGGTTCTCGTCACGCACCAGCGACAGCGCGGTGACGGCCGCAGCAGCCGACAGCGGGTTGGCGTTGAAGGTGCCGGGATGGAGAATGCGCTCGATCTTGCGGGCCGCGGTCGCGACGTGATCGATGCGGTCCATGATCTCGCGTTTGCCCGAGACCGCGCCGCCCGGCAGGCCGCCGGCGACGATCTTGGCCTGGATGCAGAGGTCGGGTGTGATGCCGAACGCCTTCTGCGCGCCGCCCGAGGACCAGCGATAGCCGGTGATGACCTCGTCCATCAGCATGACGACGCCCTTCCTGGTGGTGGCATCGCGCACCGCCTGGATGAAGCCCGGCGGCAGCGGCACCTGGCCCCACGACGCACCCGACGGCTCGAACATGACGGCCGCGATGTCGTCGCGTTCCTCGATCACCTTCACGACCGAGGCGGTGTCGCTGCTCGGCATGACGATCGAGAGCGAGCTCACTTCCTGCGGCACACCGGGAGTCGTGCCGCCGTCATAGGTCGCGCCCGCGCCCGCCGTCACATGGTCGTGCCAGCCGTGGAAGTGGCCGACAAAGCGGAGGATCTTGTCCTTGCCCGTGTGGGCGCGCGCCAGGCGGATCGCCATGTGCGAAGCCTCGGTTCCCGACGCGGTGAAGCGGACCCTCTCGGCGCACGGTGTCAGCTCGCAGACCAGCTCCGCCCAGCGCACTTCCATTTCGTGGCTGGAGCCGTAATGCGTGCCAAGCTCGATCTGGCGCTTCACCGCCTCGACGACGGCGGGGTGCGAATGGCCGAGAAGCATGGCGCCGTGGCCGCCGAAATAATCGACATACTCGTTGCCATCGACGTCCCACTTGCGCGGGCCGGCGGCGCGCGACACGTGGATCGAATACGGGTCGAGATAGCGTGCATCGTGGGTGATGCCGCTCGGCAGCACCTTGTGTGCACGCTCGAAGAGAGCCGCCGATTTGCCGGTCCGGGCCTTGTAGTCGGCCACGATGGCGGAGTTCGTCTGCGATGAATCGTTCTTTTGCACGGTCATACCTGCCCTCAACCCAGCTAATGGCTGAGCATCGCTTGTCTAGCTTGTTTCGCCAAGGGCCTCGCGCCAGAGTCCGGCTACCCAAGACCGGAGGAACGCCGTGAACGCCAAGCCCCGTGGCCGCCAATTCTTCAACAATCCCGGCCCGACCAACATTCCCGATCGCGTACTCCGGGCCATGGACCGGCCCGTAATCGATTTCATGTCCGAGGAGTTCGTCGCGATTCACCACGCCTGCCACAACGGCGTGAAGCGCGTGCTCAAGACCGACCAGAACCTGTTTCTCTACACCTCGACCGGCCACGGCGCCTGGGAAGCCGCGCTCGCCAACCTGTTCTCCCCCGGTGAAACGGTGCTGATGGTCGAGACCGGCTACTTCTCGGAGAGCTGGACCGAAATGGCCCACCATCTCGACATAAAGGTCGAGACGATCGCCGCCGACCAGCGCAAGGGCGCCGACATCTCCAGGATCGCCGAGCGCCTCGCCGCCGACAAGGAGCACAGGATCAAGGCGGTGCTCACCGTCCACAACGAGACCGCGACGGGCATGGTGCTGCCGCTGGCCGAAGTGCGTCGCGCCATCGACGAAGCCAAGCACCCGGCGCTGCTGCTCAGCGACACGATCTCGTCCCTCGCCAGCATGGAATACAAGATGGACGCCTGGGGCATCGACCTCACCGTCGGCGGCAGCCAGAAGGGCCTGATGCTGCCCACCGGCATGTCGCTGACCGGCGTCAGCAACAAGGCACTGGAAGTGTCCCGCAAGTCCAAGACGCCGCGCCACTACTGGAGCTGGGAGATGATGACCGGCCGCGCGCCGCAGAAGTTCGTCGGCACGGCACCCGTCCACATGTTTTTCGGCCTGCAGGAATCACTGAAAATGCTGGAAGAAGAGGGCCTCGACGCCGTCTTCGCACGCCATGCGCGCCTGGCCGAGGCCACTCGCGCCGCCGTCCGCGTGTGGGGCTCCGACGGCAAGGGCCCGCAGCTCTTCTGTCAGAACGAGGAGCGCCTCTCGAACTCGGTGACCGCCGTCGCCATGCCCGAAGGCGTCAGCTCGGATCCGATGCGCAAGGCCGCCGTCGATCGCTTCAACCTGTCGCTGGGCGGCGGGCTCGGCAAGATGATGGGCAAGATGTTCCGCATCGGCCACATGGGCGATCTCAACGAGCCGATGCTGCTGGGCTGCCTCGCCACGACCGAACTCGCCATGAAGGCCTCGGGCGTACCGTTCGTGCCGGGCGGCGTCGACGCTGCAATCAAGTCGCTGTCGGCTTGATGCTCGTCTCTTCTTCCACCTCCCCCGTCAAACGGGGGAGGCCGGGAGGTGGAGAGCAACGCGAAGATCCTGAGATGGACAGTGGTCAGACTGGAGCTTTCCCCCTCCGGCCTACGGCCACCTCCCCCGTGTGACGCATGGCAATCGCGTTTGGCCCAACTACCCGTCGTCCCGACCGGAGCGCAGCGGAGTGGAGGGACCTTTTTTCCTCGATTCGACGTCATTAACTGGAAAAAAGGTCTATCCGCTCCGCGCTGCGCGCTCCGGTCGGGACGACGGAAAAATCATATGCGGTTGCCCTGCCGTGTGACGGGGGGGAAATGTCTATCAGAATGCCGGCTTCTTCCCCGCCAGCGCCGCGGCGAAGCTCTCGGGCTTCAGGGCCGAAAGCGGCGTGCGGGCAGTGATGGCGGCGTCAAGCTTTACGCCGATCACCGGCTTGAACAGGCTCGTCTGCGGATCGAAGGCATAGAGCTGGCCGACCGTCAGGTTGAACCACCAGGCGTGCAGGGTCAGCGTGCCGGCCCTCACCCGCTCCTCGATCCAGCGATAGCCCATCAGATTGTTGACGCTGTTCACGACGGCGGCCTGTTCGACGGCGCGCGTGACTTCGTCGCGCGGACGGCCCTTGAGTTCCTCGACGACGAGGTCGCGCGTGTCCTGGGCAATGCTGGTCCAGGTCGAGAGATAATCGTAGTGCGCATAAGCGCCCCGGCTGCCGTCGACCAGCGCGCCGATGCCACCGCAGAGCGCGTGGCCCAGCACGACAATGTGCTCGACGCCGAGGCCGCGGACGGCGAACTCGATGGCGGCGGAGGTGCCGTGATGTCGCTCATCGGGAGGGATCTGGGCCGGCGGCACCATCGCTGCCACGTTGCGCACGGTGAAGATGTCGCCCGGCTTGGTCTGGGTGAGAATCCCCGGATCGATCCGCGCATCGGAACAGCCGATGATCAGGATTCTGGGAGACTGCCCTTCCGTCGCGAGCTTCTCGAAAAGGTCGAGGTGCTCCTGATAGTAACCAACCCGGAAGTCCGCGAAGCCCTTGAGAAGCCGTTCCAGTGCCATGACCTGCCTATGCCCGTTTGCGGCGCACGGCGACATAGACGATGATGCCGCGGCGCACAAATGACATCGTTGGATGACATGACCGAAGAACTGCTTTTCGAAAAGCGTGGCGAGATCGGCTGGGTGACATTCAACCGGCCGAGGGCGCGCAACGCCCTGACCTTCGCGATGTACGAGGGATTGGCCGAGATCTGCGGCCGCATCGGAACGACCCGCGAGGTCCGCGCCCTGGTCGTCACCGGCGGCGGCGACAAGGCCTTCGCGGCCGGCACCGACATCGCCCAGTTCCAGAGCTTCGAGAGCGGCGAGGACGGCATCGCCTACGAGCGCAAGATGGATCGCATCCTGGGTGAAATCGAACGCTGCACCGTGCCGACCATCGCCGCGGTCCACGGGTTCTGCACAGGTGGTGGCGCGGCGATCGCGGCGGTCTGCGACCTGCGCATCGGCTCGGCCAGCGCCCAGTTCGGCTTTCCCATTGCGCGAACCCTCGGCAACTGCCTGTCGATGGCCAACTACGCCCGGTTGGCGGCTTTGATCGGCCCCCAACGGGTCAAGGAAATGATGCTGCTCGCCAAGTTGATGGATGCTCCCGCCGCGCTGGCCTGCGGGCTGGTGAGCGAGCTGTTGCCCGATCAGAACGCCCTGCTCGCCCGGGCCGAGGAGCTGGCCAATGTCGTCGCCGGCCACGCCCCCCTGACGATGCAGGTTACCAAGGAAGCGCTGCGCCGCCTGCAGGCGCGTCTGGGCGACGAGAACATCGACGATCTCATCAGACTGGCTTACGGTAGCGCCGACTTCCGCGAGGGCATGGCGGCCTTCCTGGGGAAGCGGGCACCCAAATGGTCAGGCGCCTGACAGAGGAATGATACGGAGGACGTAAATGAAGCGGATTGCCACTCTCTCTTTGGTTTTTGGAATGGGCGCTGCCGTCGCCGCCTGCCAGAACCCGCAGCAGGTGATCGCGAACAAGGAAGACATGATGGTGGCGGCGGGCTTCAAGTTCGTGCCCGCGAACACGCCGCAGCGCCAGGCGGCCTTCAAGAACCTGCCGCCGCACAAGTTTTCGCGCGAGATCCGGAACGGCCAGGTGTTCTACGTCTATCCGGACCCGACGGTGTGCGTGTGCATCTATGTCGGCAGCGCGGCGGCGTATGGCAACTATCGCAACAACGTCTTCCAGAAGAATCTGGCCGACGAACAGCAGATGACGGCCAACATCAATTCGATGAACGACTGGGATTGGGGCCCCTGGGGCGGCTACCCGTATCCCGGCTGGTACAATTAGGCCAGTCTCGAGGTTCGTCTTCCCGAGAGGAAGAGCGAGATCGCGGCCGCCTGAATCGAGGCGGCCGCGACGAACACCAGCATCCCTTCCGCTGGTGACAGCGACCGCAGCCCGCCGAACGCGGCCGGCGCAAACGCATAGGTTCCCTGGCCGATCGCCACGATCAACGGCACGACGCGCTGAACGTCGGCCTTGCTGAATTCGACCTGTGCGATCAGCGGCGGCAGCGACGTCGTGTTGCCGATCCCCACGCCGAACAGCAGCGCCGGCGATCCCGCGATCTGCACGACATGGCTCAGGCAGGTCGCGAGCAGAAGCTGCCATGGCTCTTGCGCAACCGCCCATCCTAGGACGCCCGCCGCCAACAGGACGGCGCCCGCCTTGGTGACCGACGGCAGGCTGAAGCGGCGATAGAGCGAGGACAGGTTGGCCACGACGACGGCGCCCGCAAGGAAATGCAACGTGACGGCCGACGAGACCAGCACGACCGACCAGTCACGCTCCTCCCGCACCGCCTGGAGGTAGACCGGTGGGCCATAGAAGCCGAGGCCCCAGCCGAACATCGCGAGCACGAAGGCGGCCGCGACGACGCGGCGGCCGAAGAAGGGGACGGGAGAAGCGAGGCTTGTCATGCGGCGGACACTGCCGCTGACAGACGCGCCGTTGTTACGGCGGTGACCGAAGTGTCATGACCTGTCGTCCTGAGCGTGAGCGATGGACCTTGCGGATCGACCAGCTCACTCCTTGGCGAGCGAGAGATCCTTCGCTGCGCTCAGGATGACAAGGCGTCAGAAGCTCGCCTCGACGGCACCGAGGCCCAAGAATTCGCCGCGCGCGTGCGAACCCGCCGGGAAGTAGAGGAGCCCGGTCCACGAGCCGGTGGTGATCGCCTGCCCCGCGCGAATGCCGCCGCGCCGGCGCACCGCATGATCGATCATCCAGATGAGCGGCCGCACCGGATCGACGGCACCCAGCCCGCCTTGCTGATCGACGACCGTCTGCCCGTCGATCACCAGCCTCACCTGCAGCGTCGGCCAGTCGAGCGCCTTCCAATCGCGGACCCGATCGCCCATCACGAGCGCGTGGTTCATCTGGTTGTCGGCCAGCAGCCAGTCCGGATCGGCGTTCTTGAAGTCGGCGAGGCGCGTGTCGACGATCTCCATGCCGACGAAGGCGTCGCCCACCGCCGCGAGCGCCTCCTCGCGTTCGACAACGGAGGCACGAGCCGGGATATCACGGACGATATGGAACGAGATCTCGACCTCGACGCCGATCATGTGCATCGCCTTGCCATCGAAGCGCGCGGGCGACGGCACGAGAGCGCCGGCCAAGAGCGGTGCGGGATTCGGGTCGGCGATCGGCGTGCGCGCACCGACCTTCCAGCCCGCGACAGGTCCCGTCGCCCGGGCCACGCCATCCTGCACGGCATAGACCGCGTCGCGGTCCTGGAGGGCGAAAGGCGGCGCCATCTGGCGGCCCGAGCGGCGCGCTTCGAGGAGGGTCTGCACCGCGTAGGAAATGTCCTGGCTCATGCTAGACTCGCGCAAAACGACAAGGAAACCGGAGGAGACCATGCCCTACGCCAGCGGCCGCGTCATTCACGACGCCGATGCGCACATCATGGAAGTGCCCGGCTTCCTCGAAGACCATCTGGAGGCGAGGCACCGCGCGACGGTGACCGATCTGGTCCTGTTTCCCCGCCATGAGGGTTTCCACAGCACGCGACTGAAGGCCGATCCAGCGGCGGACTTCGACGAGACGCAGATCATGCTGCGCAAGAACTGGGCGGCTCTCGGCTCCTCAAGCAACCAGGATCGCCCGCGTTCCATCGATCTGCTGGGTTTCGCGAGCCAGCTCATGTTCACCACGGCGCTGCTCAACTATTCCTCGGTGCTCGAAGGCGGGCGCGACGTCGAGCTGACCTATGCGGTCGCACGCGCCCATACGCGCCACATGGTCGAGTTCTGCTCGGTCGACCGGCGCCTGTTGCCGACCGGCTACGTGCCGCTGGTCGACTTCGAGCGCACCGCCCGCGCTGCCCGCGAGGCGATCGAATTGGGCGCCAAGGCGCTGATGATCCCGTCGCGCTGCCCCGACGCCCACTCGCCGAGCCATATCGGCTTCGATCCACTCTGGGCCATCGCCCAGGAAGCCGGCCTGCCGATCGTTTTCCATGTCGGCGGCGGCGGCAAGCTGCTGGAGGAGGCCTGGTTCAACAACGGGCTGCCGCCGGTCCCCGACTTCCACGGGGGCGACGACAATTTCAAGTCGATCGACTACATGGCGATCGCCTATCCGCCGATGAAGGCACTGACGGCGCTGGTCGTCGACCGCGTGCTCGACCGTTTCCCTGCGCTCAAATTCGGCGTCATCGAACAGGGCGCGTCGTGGGTGCCGGGCTGGATGCGCAACATGGACAGCGCCCACAACGCCTTCTATCGCAACGAGGAGCGGCTGCAGAAGATGTCGCTGAAGCCCAGCGAGTTCGTTCAGCGCCAGATCAGGGTCACGCCCTACCCGCACGAGGATACGGGCTGGATCATCGCCAACACCGGCGACGAGGTCTGCCTCTTCTCCTCCGACTACCCTCATGTCGAGGGTGGCCGTCATCCCATCAAGCGCTTCGAGGCGTCGATGGAGAAGGCCGGCACCGGCGAGGCGCAGAAACAGCGTTTCTATAGCGACAATTTCATCGATCTGATGGGCGCAGGTCTCGCGTCCGAACTCCGTCACCCAGCACAGGCAGCCGCATGACCTATTCTACTCTCCTCACCGAACGCACCGGACCGGTGCTCAAGATCACGACCAACCGGCCCGACGTGCTGAATGCACAGAGCCGTATCCTGCTCGAGGAACTCGACCACGCCTTCGCCGCAGCGGTCGAAGACCGCGAGGTGCGGGTCATCATCCTCGCCGGCGCCGGCAAGCATTTCTCCGCCGGGCACGATCTTGGCAGCCCGCAGGAGATGGAGGACCAGAAGAAGACGCCGCTCGAGCCCGGTTTCCACGGCGAGTACCAACGTATCTGGGAGCGCTTCTTCGAGAACACGATGCGCTGGCGCGACCTGCCCAAGCCCACGATCGCGCAGGTCCAGGGCTACTGCATCATGGGCGGCCTGATGATCGCCTCGGCCTGCGACATCATCATCGCCAGCGAAGACGCCCAGTTCGCCGACCGCGCCGTGAAGTGGGGCGGCAGCCATGTCCAGTATTTCTCGATGCCGTGGGACTTCGGTCCACGCAAGACCAAGGAGTATCTCTTCACCGGCGATTTCATCAGCGCCGCCGACGCCGAGAAGGCGGGCCTGGTGAACCGCGTGGTCGCGCGTGAAAGGCTCGAGGCGGAGACGATGGCGCTCGCCCAGAGGATCGCCGAGCGCGATCCCTTTGCACTGAAGCTCGCCAAGGCTTCGGTCAACGAGACGCAGGATGCGCAGGGCTGGCGGCAGGCGATGGAGAACGCCTTCAAGAACTACATGCTTACCATCCCGCACCGCATCGAAATGGGAACCTACGGGCCCGCCGCCCGCGAGAAAGCGCCGAAGGATCGCTTCGGCGTTCTCAACAAGAAGGTGGTCTGATCAGCGCTTCGGCGTCACGATCGGCCGACGCGCCGGCGCTTCGAGTCCCGTCGGGACCTTGAAGGTGAGCGTCGTGACGAAGCGCATCGTGTCGTAGGGCTCGGCGCCGTGGGTGCCCGGCGTGGCGTCGACCAGGGACACCTCGACCAGATAGGTGCCCTTCCACGGCAGTTCGACCTCGAAGGCGCCGGCATCGTCGGTCTTGAACTCCCTCGCCCACCCGAATTCGGTCACGACCTCCGCCATGGCCTGGGGCAGCGGCTTGCCATCGTAGAAGACCTTGAAGCGGCCCGGCTTGCCGGTCGGCACGATGTCGAGCGGGATCAGCGGCTTGCGCTCGCTGACGTCCGCGACGTACCGCGCCGAGAGCCGGCTCAGCGTGCGCGTGACCTTGTCATTCTGCTTGCGCTCGGTAACCCGCGCCTGTTCGGCCACGACGCTGCTGGCCCCCTCGGGCGCGCCCGCGAACTGGAACGAGGTCGGCTTCTTCTCCGCCTTCAGGGCAATGTCGCCCGAGGCGCCGAACGCCTTGGCGGCGGGCATCGGTTCGAAGCGGTCAAGCAGCCCGGGCGCCCCCTCCCGCAGGTTCTCACCGAACTTGCCGAAATAGAGCTGGTAGCCGGCCGCATC
>JABMNB010000337.1 GCA_013205335.1 Rhodospirillales bacterium | reverse complement strand
GGCTGTGGGTGTGCAACAAGGCCCGTGACCTCGCGCAGCTGTTCGAGCGCCCGCGTGCCGAGCAGGCGATGCAGCACGGTGCGCCGGTGGAGCTGGCCGTCGCGATCGCCGCCGCCAAGCAGCTGATCGCGGCCGCGAAGAAGCCGGTGGCGATGGTGTCGAGCTGGGGCTCCAACGAAGAATTGGCCGCGTGTCATGCTGCGTTCGGTGCGAAGGTGTCGGGCTTCGTGAAGGCCGATCACCTTCCGCTTCCGGGCGAAGTGATCGAAGATCATTTGCTCATCAAGCCCGACAAGAATCCCAACCGCAAAGCGGCGCTGGCGCTGTATCCGCCGCTTCCCGCGCGTGTGAGCGAGGCGCTGACGGCCGACACCGACCTGGTGCTGGTGTGGGGCGAAGGCTTCGACAGCGCGCTGGTGCCGTCGGGGGCGAAGGTGATTCGCCTCGACTCGTACACGCATGCCGCCAACGCGACCGCCGATGTGTTCATTCCGATCAGCGTGCAGACCGAACGCAGCGGTCACTACACCAACTTCGCCGGCGTCGTCACGCCGTTCGAGGCATGCTTCCCCGTGAAGCCCAGTATCGTGCACGCGGCGGCCCTGTTCGCCGCCCTCTCGACCGGATCGGACGCATGAACGTGTTCCTGCCCGACCTGGTCGTGTCGCTGGTGTTCATCACGTATGCCATCGTGATGCTACTCAGCTTCGGCGGGCTGCTCACCTGGGTGGAGCGCAAGCAGGCCGCCGTGATGTCGGACCGGATCGGCGCCAACCGCGCCTACATCAAGATCCCGTTCACCAACATCAAGCTGGTGTGGTTGGGACTGTTCCATGGCATGGCCGACGGCCTGAAGATGCTCCTCAAGGAGAACTTCACGCCGAAGACGCACGATGCGCTGGGCTACTTCTTGGCGCTGTTCATCGTAGTGGCGCCGGTGCTGCTGGTGTTCGCCGTGATCCCGTTCGGCGGCACGCTCGATCCCGCGCAGCTGTTTCCGTCGCTGGCCTCGTGGTTCGGTGGCCGCACCTACCCGCTGCAGATCGCCCAGCTCGACGCGGGCATCCTGATCGTGTTCGCCTTTAGCGGACTCACGATCATCGGCACCATGCTGGCCGGCTGGAGCTCGGGAAACAAGTTCTCGCTCTTGGGTGGACTGCGGGCCGGCTCGCAGATGATTTCGTACGAGCTCGTCATGGCCCTCACCATCATGGGCCTGATTCTCGTGTACGGCACCGTCGACCTGGGCGCGATGGTGCGTCAGCAGTCGGGCGTGATGCTGGGCGTGCTGCCGAAGTGGGGCGTGTTCATGCAGCCCTTCGCGGCCATTCTGTTTCTCACGGCTGCGATCGCCGAGAACAAGCGGATCCCGTTCGACTTGCCTGAGGCGGAGTCGGAGCTGGTGACCGGCTACTACACCGAATACAGCGCCATGAAGATGGGCCTCTTCATGGTCTCCGAGTTCATGCAGATCGCGATCGTGGGCGCGCTGTTCACCACGCTCTTTCTGGGTGGCTACAACCTGCCGTTCATGAGCGACGCCGGCTTCCTGTTTCCCGGCGACGTTCCAGCGGGCGATATAGCGACGGCGCAGCAACCAGATGCCGGGTTTCGATCGGCTCTGTTCCCAGAACCACCAGATCTCGTCGGGATCCTTGATCGTGTCGGCCAGCAGCAACATCTGCGGGGCACCGCCATGCTTGCTGATCTTCAGCGCGCCGGCCGTATCGGTGAACAGGGCGTCCGAGATCACCATGTTCTCCAGCGCCTTGTCGGTGAACACCGCCTCGGCGCCCGGCTTGACCTTGAACTCTTTCAAAAAGCGGCGGACGTATTCCGCGTCTGACAAGGTGGCCGGCAGCAATCGGGTTGCCGGCCTTTTCCGGGGCGACGGCATGGCGGGCAGATCGACGCCGGGCGGGAAGCTCGGCGGCAGGCCACCATCGGGCGGCGGGGTGAATGCGCGCAGGCGTGCCTGGCCGACGTTGTAACCGAAGCCCGGATCGATGCCATCGGGCACCTGCACCGTGCGGCCGTTGCGTTTATCCTTCCAGGACCTGGTCTTGACGTCAGGCCGTGGACTCTGTTCATAGCCGCGGGCATCGAGCTCGCGCTGGGAAAGCTGCTGGATGATGCACCGACAGCGCCAGCCGTTGGGCGGCGCGTGGGTTTTCCAGAATGGGTCGTCGGCGGGTAATACCGTGCCGTGCCAGGCGCGGTGCTGTGGGCGGGTGCGTCCGTCCTGGACCGCGACATAGCGCAGGAACGGCCGCTTCGTCTTCAGGCGCTCGATCTGTTCCCAGCGCCCGGCCGCGTGGGCCATGCGCATGTTGGTGTCGAAGATAATCCGGAGGCGGCGGTTGGATCCCAACTGGGCAGCGATGGTCTCGCCGGTCTTGGGGTCGAGCATATCCTTGCGGCC
>JABMNB010000336.1 GCA_013205335.1 Rhodospirillales bacterium | reverse complement strand
GTCTTCCAGGACAGCCGCCTCTTCCCGCACCTCAGCGTGCGGCGGAACCTGCTCTACGGACGCTGGTTCGCGCGAGACGGCGGCGGCGCGGCGGCCGATCTCGGCGGGATGGTCGACCTCCTGGGCATTGGCCATCTGCTCAAGCGCAATCCCGATTCCCTGTCGGGGGGCGAGAAGCAGCGCGTCGCCATCGGTCGGGCCCTGCTCGCCAGGCCGCGGCTGGTCTTGATGGACGAGCCACTCGCCTCGCTCGACGAATCGCGGCGCGCCGAGATCCTGCCCTACATCGAACGGCTGCGCGACGAATCCGGCGTACCCATCCTCTATGTCAGCCACTCGGCCGCCGAGGTCGCCCGGCTCGCCACGACGGTGGTGATCATGACCGAGGGCACGGTGACCGCCGTCGGGCCGGTGCAGGACATCCTGCCGCTGGCCGACGCCACGGATAGCGGCGCGGTGCTCGACGCGAAGATTGTCCGCCACGACGAGACGTTCCACCTCTCGGTGCTCGAAAGTGCCGCGGGGGAACTGCAGGTGCCACGCCTCGATGCGCCTGTCGGCGCCCCGGTCCGCGCCTATATCCGCTCCCGCGACGTGATGCTCAGCCTGCGGCCTCCCGAGGACATCAGCGCGCTGAACGTGCTGGCCGGGCGCATCGCCTCCATCACCCCGACGACCCGCGCGCAGGCCGATATCCGCCTGGACTGCAACGGCGCCGTCCTGATGGCCCGCCTGACCGCCAAATCGGTCGACCGGCTGGCGCTGGCCCCCGGGCGGGCGGTCTATGCCGTCGTCAAGAGCGTGTCATTCGAACGCAGTTAACTGCGCTAGAATGAGGGTGGGCACCCGGCCCACCAATGAAGCCCGAGGAAACCGAATGAAATCGATGCCGCTGCCGCTGACGCCGCGATTCATCACCTGGACGCTGGCGTCGCTTTTCGCCGTGCTGTTAGGCGTCGCCTGGGGCTTCGACCCCCGGTCATGGTGGATCGGGGTCGGATTCCTCATCGCCGCCTTCCTGGCCAGCGTCGGCTTCCACGACTATTTCCAGACCAGGCACGCCGTACTGCGCAACTACCCCATCGCGGCACACCTGCGCTTCATCTTCGAGGCGATCCGGCCCGAGATGCGCCAGTATTTCTTCGAAGGCGAGAAGGACGGCATGCCGTTCCCGCGCGACCGGCGCGCGATCGTCTATCAGCGCGCCAAGCTCATCCTCGACGTCCGGCCGTTCGGCACCACCCACGACGTCTATGCCGAAGGCTACGAGTGGATGACGCACTCGATCTCGCCCACGCCCGTCAGCAAGGAGGCGTTCCGCATCTCCATCGGCGGGCCCGATTGCACGCAGCCCTATTCCGCCTCGATCTTCAACATCTCGGCCATGAGCTTCGGGTCGCTCAGCGCCAACGCCATCCGCGCCCTGAACGGCGGCGCCAAGCTGGGTGGCTTCGCACACGATACCGGCGAGGGCGGCTACAGCCCCTATCATCGCGAGGGCGGCGGCGACATCATCTGGGAGATCGGCTCCGGCTATTTCGGCGCCCGCAACCCCGACGGCACCTTCTCGCCCGAGAAATTCGCCGCCGGTGCCGCCAACCCGCAGGTCAAGATGGTCGAGTTGAAGCTCAGCCAGGGCGCCAAGCCCGGCCATGGCGGCGTATTGCCCGCCCCCAAGGTCAGCGAGGAGATCGCCCTGACGCGCGGTGTGCCGGTTGGCGTGGACTGCATCTCGCCCTCGCATCACACCGCCTTCTCGACCCCGATCGAGATGATGAAGTTCATCGCCGAAATGCGCCGCCTCTCGGGCGGCAAGCCGGCCGGCTTCAAGCTCTGCGTCGGCCACGAATGGGAGTTCCTCGCGATCTGCAAGGCGATGCTCGAGACCGGCATCTATCCCGACTTCATCGTCGTCGACGGCAAGGAGGGCGGCACCGGCGCCGCCCCCATGGAATTTCTCGACCATGTCGGCAAGCCGATGCGTCAGGGCCTGCACATCGTGCACAACGCCCTGGTGGGCATCGGCGCGCGCCACAGGATCAAGATCGGCGTCGCCGGCAAGATCATCACTGCCTTCGACATCATCCGGGCGATGGCGCTGGGGGCCGACTGGTGCAACTCGGCACGCGGCTTCATGTTCGCCGTGGGCTGCATCCAGTCGCAGTCATGTCACACCGACCGTTGCCCCACGGGGGTCGCCACCCAGGACCCGATGCGCCAGCGCGCGCTGGTCGTGCCGGACAAGACGGAGCGCGTGGTGAATTTTCACCGGGCCACATTGAACGAACTGGCCGAGCTGACCGCCGCCGCAGGACTGGACCATCCGGCCGACTTCAAGCCCATCCACATCTCCCGTCGCGTCTCTGCGAGCGAGGTCGCGACCTTCGCCGACCTCTACCCGGCATTGGCCGACGGCGAGCTGTTGTCGGGCACGAGCGACAAGCGCTGGAAGCGAGCCTGGGACATGGCCCATACCGATTCGTTCCGCGCGACGGCCTGATCCGGCGCAAATCTGTTGCGAATTCTCTTTGGTTGGCCCAGCAATTGGTCAACCAAAGAGGAAACGACCATGACCGCTCCGTTCGATTTCGCGCCGCTGCTGGCGCCCGGCACGCCCGCTCCCGCCGCCAAGTGGAATGGTTTTCCGAAATACAACTTCATCGGCGGCCACAACGACGCCGGACACGTGCCCATCGACGCCCTGATCGCCGCGGCGACGTCGGTGCTGAAGCGCGAGGGCGCAACCTTGGCGACCTACGGCCTGAACAGCGGACCCCTGGGCTACAAGCCGCTGCGCGAGTTCCTCGCCGGCAAGCTCAAGGATCATGCCGGCATTGAATGTGCGTCGGACGAGATCCTGATCACTTCGGGCTCCATGCAGGGCCTCGACCTGGTCAACAGCCTGCTGGTGACCAGGGGCGATACCGTCATCATCGAGCAGGAGACCTATGGCGGCGCCCTCACCAAGCTGAACAAGCTCGGCGCCAACGTCATCGGCATCCCGCTCGACGGCGAGGGCCTGCGGCTCGACGTGCTTAAACAGAAGCTCGAGGAGCTGAAGCAGAAGGGCATCAGACCGAAGTACATCTACACGATCCCGACGGTGCAGAACCCGACCGGCGCCATCATGGGCGAGGCGCGCCGCGCCGAACTCCTGAAGATTGCGGCCGAGTATGGCGTCATGATCTTCGAGGACGAGTGTTATTCGGACCTGATCTGGAGCGGCAAGCGTCCACTTTCGCTCTATGCCATGGCCAAGGGCGAAGGCGTCGTCTTCATCGGATCTTTCTCCAAGTCGATCGCGCCGGCGCTGCGCGTCGGCTACATCGTGGCCAAGTGGGAGATCCTCGGCCGCATCCTGGGCCTGAAGCAGGACGCGGGCTCCGGCGCGCTCGAGCAGATGGTGCTGGCGGAGTTCTGCAAGCAGCACTTCGCCGATCATGTGCCGAAGCTCAACAAGACCCTGGCGGCCAAGCTGCAGACGCTGCGTGAAGCCCTGGCCGAACAGTTCGGCACCGACGCCGAGTTCGGCGATCCCGAGGGCGGCATCTACCTCTGGATCAAGCTGCCCGACCAGGTCGACACGACGAAGCTCGCCCAGGCGGCGCTCGCCGCCGGCGTATCACTCAACCCCGGTCAGGAATGGTCGACCAACAAGGATTACGCCCGCTCGCGGCTCAGGCTCTGCTTCGCCAATCCCGAGCCCGAGACGATCCGCAAGGGCGTCGAAGTGCTGGCCGAGGTCTGCCGCCGCGAATTCGGCGTGCCGCTGCGCTCGGCCAACGTCGAGAAGAAGTAGACATTACTTCCTCCTCCCCCGTCATACGGGGGAGGAACGCTCAGGCCTGCGGCACCATCACCATCCACGAAACTCCGAACTTGTCGGCGACGCACCCGAAGCGCGGCGAGAAGAATGTCTTGCCGATCGGCATCTGGATCTGGCCGTCCTTGGCCAGCGCCTCGAAGGCCTTGTCGGCCTCCGCTTCGCTCGCGACATCGAGTGCGAGCGAGAAGCCCTGAAAGTTTGTCTTGCCGTCGTTCGCCATTCCGTCGGAGCACATGATCAACGCATCGCCGATCCGCAGGCTGGCATGCATCACCGCCTCGGGATCGACTTTCATGTGTTCCGCCGCCCCGGTATCGGGATTCTCCTTGAAGCGCATCATCATTCCGACCTGGGCACCCAGCTTCTCCCGATAGAAGGCGAGCGCCTCTTCGCAGCGGCCGTTGAAAAACAGATAGGGATGGATCGCCATTTCTTTCTCCTCTGTTACGGATGCTTCTCGAATTCGGTGTCGATCTGGATCTGGATGGGATCGGTGAAGAAGGGCGGCAGCCCGTAATCCTGCGGATTGAGGGTGGCAACGGCGTGAACGCCGATGCGCGGCTTGCCTTCGAAGCCCTTGCCGGCACCGCCCAGCTCGACGTCGAAAGTCACCGGCTGGGTCTTGCCCATCAGGGTGAATCGGCCCTCGACCTTGCCGCGCGACTTGTCGGTCGGCTTGAACGCGGTGGACACGAAGGTGGACACGGGGAAGGTTCCCGACTTCAGGAATTTGTCGCCGGTCAGCTCCTCGGCGAAACCCTTCACGTTGGTCGTGATCGAGACCGTCTCGACCGACGCGGACAGCTGCGACTTCTCGACCTCCGCCGGATCCCAGGTGAGCGATCCCTTGATGCGGTCGAAGCGGAACACGCTCTGCGAATACCCGAGATGAGAGACGCGCACGATCACGGCGGTATGAGACTCGTCGAGCGTATAGGCGCCGGCCGTCGCCAACGCGATGTCGCGCTCGGCGGGGAAGACGCCGGGCGGAAGCGCAACGGAAGCCGGCGCCTGCGCCAAGGCCTGCGAGAGCGCCGCTGTCGAACCCAGCGCCACGACGATGGCGAGCGCCCGCAATCCGCTGGTCATCTACATTTCCTCCGGTACGAGAGAGTTACTTCTCGACGACGGTCTTCAGCTTGGCGAGGCCGGCCGCGAAATCCCGGCCGATCATGTCGTCCATGTCCATGAAGGTGCCGAACAGCTTGGTCATGAAGGTACTGGGACCGTACATCGCCCAGGTGACAATCGTCTGGCCGCCCTTCGGTTCCACGGTCAGCTCGGCCATGTTGTGACCTTCGAATGGCTTCAGGAAATCGAGCTTGATCACGACCCTGTGCGGCGGCGTCGAATCGACGATTTCCATGCGGCCCTTGCCGACATTGTCGTTGCCGTCCCATTCGTAGACGGCGCCCTTGCCGCTTTCGGCGCCGCTGTAGGTGCGCTTCATCGCCGGGTCGCGCCCTTCATAGGGCGACCACTCGGTCC
>JABMNB010000335.1 GCA_013205335.1 Rhodospirillales bacterium | reverse complement strand
TTGCAAACGATCGCCAGCGTCGGCGTTTTTACGCTCCCGACACCGATAACGCCTCGGGCGCCCTGTCCCATGATCACTGTCGCCGTGCGGGTAAGGGAGAGATTGTAGATTTGATCAGCCTGCCGGCGCGCCACCGCGGCGGCGTACAGGCGGGCATACTCTGAATTGGGCTTGGCGCTGCCAAAAGCGTCGCAGATGGTTTGGGAATCCTGCGCCGTGAACAGCACCCGCATGACCTGGCCGCGGTAGTTGTAATGCTCGAGGATTTCCTGGCCGATCAGCTGGCCTTCGCGATCGCAGTCAGTGGCCAGCCAGACCCGCTTGGCCGTCCGCAGCGCTTCTCGAATGGCTGCCAGCTTGGCGGCCTTGTTGCCACCCACCGCCGGTCGCGTGCCGTAGAGCCCTTCGGGCCGTAACAGGATCGGCGTCCAGCGTTTCCACGCGGGGTCAGCGTCCTCCGGTTCCTGCAGATCGATCAAATGGCCTTCGGCCGGAAGGATGGTGCCGTACCGGGCGCCGACGGCCGCGCGAACATCTTTCGCCTGGCTGGTCTTCTCCGTGATGACGATCTGGTCGGCCATTTGGGGCTCATCTGACGAATCGATTCCACTCCGAACCACTGAGAACATATAGGGAACATGCGGTGATCACAAGCCGCCGTATGACCCGTTTGCGCAAAACTGCCAGCCAGGAGGGAAGCCTGTGGCCTTCGGTCGATTTATCCGCCGCGAGCGCGAGGAGCGGGAGATGACGCTCACCGAACTGGCGCGGCGTGTCGAAGTTTCCATTGCCTATCTGTCGCGCATCGAGCGCGAGCGGGAGAACCCACCGCCGGATCGTCTGATGACGGCGCTGGCGCGGGCGCTCGCCCTGCCGGTCGACGATGTGTTTGCGGCGGCCCGGCGTCTGCCGCCTGATTTGCGAGCACGGACCGAGGACGTGATCGCGGTCTACCGGCAACAGTCGGCGGGGAGGTCGCGATGACCCTCGAAGTTTCCTATCCGTGTGCCGGTGCAAGCAAGGAACCGCGGCCGATGAAGGCACAGGAGATCTGGAGCGTCGCCGATCAGGTACGCCGCCAACTCACGCGGCGGCCTCAGGTGGCCTCGCACGCGCCGCGGCCCATGAGCACTGGCTGTATGCGCTCTGCGTCATCGCGTGGCGGCTGAACGGCAGGGAGCGGGTGAAGCACATCGGCCGGCGGCGGCTCATTGCGAGGGTTCGTTTTGGAGCCGGAAGTGGGCCTCCTGCGTAGTGGGCCGGATTGACGCGATGTGCCAACAGCGACCGAACTGCGGACACCGCGACCCAGCAGCTTCAGCCGCTTGCCCCGATAGCGGCGACACCTGCGGCGAGACGAGCCTTATGCATGTTGATCTTCTTGTATTCGGGCCTGCCCGTTACTTCTTCGCCTACCCACGGTGGAAGGGGAACTTCGACGTCTTCGCCCTGCAGTTCGACCTCGGCCAGCATTACGCCGCTCAGCAGACCTTCATAGACGTCGACCTCCCACATGAAGCCCTTGAAGGGAACGTAATGCCGGACCTTGCTCAGAAGGTTGCCGTCACAATGCGAGGCCAACAATTCTTCGGCGTCGGCCAGCGGGATCTCGTATTCATATTCGGCGTCGCTTGACTTCCCGGTCTTGGCCTTGACGGTCAGAGTCGCACGCTCAGCGTAGATTCGCACACGCACCTTGCGGTTGCCTGTGATCGCAATCAGCCCATCGCGCAGCCGCTCACTACGCACGCACTGCGTGCGCCAGCCGTCATCGGCGAGCAGGAACTTCCGCTCAATCTCAGTCGCCATCGTCGTCTGCGATCCCCGTTGGATACAATGCGATCCGTCTCGGCGCCGTCACGCGCGATCGCACCGCAGCAATTCGTTGCATTCTGCTTCCTTTAGCGCCATCTCGACCATCTCGCCCACTAGGTCCTGCCCGTGGCGGCTCGCCGAGCGCTCGGTCAGTCTGGTGGGCACACCGGAGCGCCTGGGCGAGGCGGCAAGTCTCGCCGATCGCCTGCGAAGACATCCTGTCATCCTGCCGACCGTGGATAGCAGTGTGCGCACCGGCTTCGACGCCCTTGCCGACCGCCTGGGTGTCCGGCCCCAGATCGTTGCGGAAGTGGAGGACATGGCCATGATGCGGCTGCTGGCGCGCGAGGATATCGGGCTGGCCGTACTGCCGCCGATCGTGGTCAAGGACGAGATCGCCGGGGGAGTTCTGGTTGCCGGCGATCAGCTGCCTGGCATCGCGGAGACATTCTTCGCGGTGACGATGGCGCGGCGCTTTCCCAATCCGCTGGTACGGCTGCTTCTGACTCCGCACTGAACCGGGCAGGGGCCTCGGCCGTATCTGCCTGCATGTCGACGGCGCCCATCCGCAACCTCATCCTCGTCCTGGGCGACCAGCTGACGCCCGCGATCACCAGCCTCGCTGGCGGCGATCCGGAGCAGGACCTCGTGCTCATGGCGGAGCTGGGCGACGAGACGCGCTATGTGCGCCATCACAAGAAGAAGATCGCCTTCCTGTTCTCCGCCATGCGCCACTTCGCCGGGGAGTTGCGCGGTCTCGGCTGGACAGTCGACTATGTGACGCTGGATGCGCCGGACAATCGGGGGACCTTCACCGAACAACTGGGCGAGGCGATCGCCCGTCATCGGCCGGAACGCGTCGTCGTCACGGAAGCCGGCGAATGGCGCGTCGCGCAGATGCAGGCATCGTGGCACGAGCGCTTCCCGGTCCCGGTCGACATCCTGCCGGACGAGCGCTTCCTGTGTGCGCCCGCGCAGTTCAGGCAATGGGCGGCGGGCCGCAAGCAGCTCCGGATGGAATATTTCTACCGCGACATTCGTCGCCGCACCGGGCTGCTGATGGACGGCGACCAGCCGGCGGGCGGCCGGTGGAACTTCGATGCGGAGAACAGGAAGGCGGCAAAAGCCGACCTGCTCATGCCGCGCCCCAGGGCGTGTGCGCCCGACGCCGTCACCCGGGATGTGCTCGCGCTCGTCGAGGCACGCTTCGGCGGCCATTTCGGGGATCTCGATCCCTTCTGGTTCGCCGTTACCCGTGTCGATGCCGAGGCGGCCTTTGCGGCCTTCGTGAAGAACGCTCTGCCGAAATTCGGCGACTATCAGGACGCGATGCTGTCGGGAGAGCCGTTTCTCTATCACGCCGTCATCGCGCAGTATCTCAACTGCGGCCTGCTCGATCCGCTGCGCGTCTGCCGGCAGGTCGAGACGGAGTGGCGCGCCGGGAGGGTGCCGCTGAACGCGGCGGAAGGGTTCATCCGGCAGATCATCGGCTGGCGGGAATATGTACGCGGCATCTACTGGCTGAAGATGCCGGGCTATGATCGCAGCAATTTCTTCGGCCACACCCGCTCGCTTCCCGACTTCTACTGGACGGGCGAGACCTCGATGGCCTGCATCCGGGCGGCGGTGACGCAGACCCGGGAGCAGGCCTATGCGCATCACATCCAGCGGCTGATGATCACCG
>JABMNB010000334.1 GCA_013205335.1 Rhodospirillales bacterium | reverse complement strand
GCCGAAGCTCGGCCGGCAGCAGGTCCAAACGCGTGATCTCGACACTCATCAAAGGCTCCTCTCGATCGGACTTCGAGAGGAATCACCATTCGAACCGCTTGGGAATCCTTAAAATGAGTCACACGCTCTGGCCGTTGGTATCAGTCCGCGCAACGCGTCCTCGTAGCGATCCGTGAAGCGCGTCGGGTCGAACTTCGCGTCCTGCTGCTCGATGATCTTCCCGGCGATCTGCAGCATGCGGGGGTCGGGCCTCGGCAGGGCGCGGTCGAACACCTCGGACGTGGCGCGAATCTCGTCGTGGGTGCGCAGGGTCGTCAGCAGGATGGCCATGAACGCGGCTTCGCAGGATTCGTTGCCACGCTCCGATCTTCCCGCCGTTCGCGTCGGTCGCTACTTGCCGATGCAGAAGTCGCGGAAGATCACGTCGAGGAGTTCGTCGAGCCGCACCGTGCCGGTGATGCGGCCGATCGCGCGGAGCGCCAGTCGAAGGTCCTCCGCCGCCAGCGCGACCTCGGGTGCTCCAAGCGCACGCCCGAGCGAGGCCTGACAGTCCATCAGCGCCTCGCGATGGCGGGCCCGCGTGAGCGGCGGTGCGCCGGCGCCTTCCTGCATCGCGGCTTCGGCGGACGCCTCCAGGCGTGACAGCAGCCGGGGCAGGCCGGTGCCGCCCCTGGCCGACAAGGCAACGACGCCGGGATCGTCGACAGCCACGAGATCCGTCTTGTTCACCACCACGATGTCGCGCGCGGGACTCCAGCGCTCGGTTGCGACGGTGATCGCCTGCATTTCCGTGCGCCAATCATCCGAGGCGTCGAGCACCAGCACGCGCAGATCGGCCGCCGCCGCGCGCGCGCGGGCGCGCCGCACGCCCTCCTGTTCGATGGCGTCGCCCGACTCGCGCAGCCCGGCGGTATCAGCCAGCACGACGGGCCAGCCGCCGAGATCGAGATGGACCTCGATCACGTCGCGCGTCGTGCCGGCGGTCTCCGAAACGATCGCCGCCTCGCGCCGGGCGAGGAGATTGAGCAGCGAGGATTTGCCGGCATTGGGCGGGCCGATGATCGCGATGGACAGCCCGTCGCGCAGCCGCTCGCCGCGGCGATCCTCGAGATGGACCTCGATCTCCCCCTGCAGGCTCGAGATGGCCAGACGCACCTCGTCGGCCAGTCCCTCCGGCAGATCCTCGTCGGGAAAGTCGATGGCCGCCTCCAGATGGGCCAGCGCCCGCAGACCCCTGCCGCGCCAGTCCTCGTAGAGCCGGTGCAGGCTGCCCTCCATCTGCAGCAGCGCCTGCCGCCGCTGCGCCGCCGTCTCGGCCGCCACCAGATCGGCGATGCCCTCGGCCTCGGTGAGGTCGAGCTTGCCGTTCTCGAAGGCGCGGCGCGTGAACTCGCCGGGCTCGGCCAGCCGGCAGAAGCCGAGGTTGGCAATGGCATCGAGTGCAGCCCCGACGACGGCTCGCCCGCCATGCAGGTGCAGCTCGGCCATCGGCTCGCCGGTCTCGGTGTTCGGTGCCGCAAACCATGCGACCAGACCCTTGTCGAAAGCCTCGCCGGTCGACGGATCGAGCAGGGTGCGCAAGGCCAGGCGGCGCGGCGTCGGCAAAGGCTTCCGGGTGAGAAGCTCCACCACGTCGGCTGCGCGAGGACCGCTCACGCGAACGACCGCAAGCGCGCCGGGATGGGCACGCGTGGGTGTGGGCGTGCCCAGCGCGTAGATCGTGGCGTCGCTCATGTCGGGACGTTCAGGTGCGACGGGGAGCGGGCTGTGCCGGGCGCGCCGGCGGAGCGGCCGGCGGCGGGCGGGCCATCACCTTGTCGGCGATCTTCTCGTAGAGCGCTTCGGGGATCAGGCGCCGCTCGACCAGCTCGGTCTTGGTCTTGAAGGGGCGCGCCCGGATGATGGCGTCGGCCCGCACCTCGCCGATCCCGTCGAGCGACATGAGATCGTCGCGGCTGGCGCTGTTGAGATCGATCAGGCTGGAGGCGGGTGGCGGCGCCGCGGGGCGCACGCCCTGGGCAAAGGCCGGGGCCACGATCGGGGCCAGGATCAGGATCGGGCCGGCGCCGAGCAGGATCGCGACCGCTGCGAAGAGGGCTTTGAACGACATGGCAAAGAACACTATCGCACGAAATCGGCCCAGACCGGCATCGGCCTCTGCTCGAACGGCACCTTCCACCGGTGGCAGTTCGACCGGTCGATCAACTCGGCCGGTACCATGATCTCCGGCGGCACCGGCTGTCCCGCGAGGTACCGCAGCACGGCGCGGGCCGCGATGGCCGCAATGTTGAAAGCACTGAAATCGACGCTGGCCAGCATGGTCCCGCGCTCGATGTGCTCGATCGCGGCGGGCAGGCCGTTGATGCCGACGACCGTGGCGCTACGGCCGGCCTCCTGCAGGGCCTTCAGTGCGCCGAAGGCCATGACGTCGTTGGCCGTCCAGACGCCGTCGATCTGCGGATGGGCCTGCAGCAGCTCGGTCATCGCCGTCCGCGCGGGCGCCTCCTGGAGATAGCCGATCCTCGATCCGATCAGCTCGATGCCCGGACTGTCCGTGAGCGCCCGCTTCAGCCCTTCGGTTCGGTCGCGCGCGGTGCGGGCGCCCGGCGTACCGTCGAGCGCCACCACGCGGCCGGTCCCGCCCAGCCCCACGAACAACGCGCGGGCGATGGTTTCGCCGACCCGGATGTCGTCGGAACCGACGAAGGTCACGACCGGCACGTTCATGCGGTTGATGAACACCGCCACGGGAATGCCGGCCGCCGCGATCCGCTCCACATCCGCCACCATCGCGACATCGTCGGTCGGGTTGAAGAGGACGGCATCCGGCCGCGCCGCCAGCGCCTCGGCCACCAGGGCCTTCTGCTCGCCGACATGGTCGGGCGTCGCCGGGACATAGTGCACGGTGCGGGCGCCGGCCCCGGCCGCGACCCGGTCGGCCGCCAGGCGGGCGGCGTCATAGGCCGGATTCACGCGGTTCTTGGTGAAAACGGCGAGCGTAAAGGGCCGGTTCGCGGGCTGTTCCATGGGGCCTACTTTAGGCCACCGGCGCCCTGTAGTATCCGTCCGGTATGGCCCAGCCCTATGACGAGATCCCGGACCGCCGCGCCATCGTGCGCCGCCGCACGCTCGAGGAAGCCCTCGCCCGCCTGGTCGTGGACCTGCCGGACGGCGGCGAGCCGCCGCGCCCGCCGGTGCTCGCCCTGCTGCGCGAGGCGCTGACCAAGGGCCGCGCCGAGATTCGCCGCCGCTTCGAGGAGCCCGGCCCGCTCAAGAACGACGGGCCGGCGGTATTGAGCGCGACCTCCTATTTGATGGATCAGATCATCCGGGTGCTGTTCGACTTCGCCGACCAGCACGCCTACCCGGCGGGCAATCCCAGCGCCGCCGAGCGGCTCGGCGTGGTCGCGACCGGTGGCTACGGTCGAGGAGAGCTGGCGCCGCTTTCCGACATCGATCTCCTGTTCCTGCGGCCCTACAAGCAGACACCCCGGGGCGAGCAGATCGTCGAGTTCATGCTCTATCTGTTGTGGGACCTGGGCCTCAAAGTCGGCCACGCGACCCGCACGGCCGACGAAAGTCTGCGCTACGCCGAGCGCGACCAGACGATCCGCACCGCGCTGCTGGAAGCGCGCTACCTGTGGGGCGACCGCGACCTGTTCGACGAGCTGCAGCGCGGCTTCGCGCAGAAGTTCTACGTCGGCGACGGCCGCGACTTCGTCGACGCCAAGCTCGCGGAACGCGACCAGCGTCACCAGCGCATGGGCGATTCGCGCTACGTCGTCGAACCCAACGTCAAGGAAGGCAAGGGCGGGCTGCGCGACCTGCATCTGCTGTTCTGGATCGCCAAGTATCTCTACCGGGTGAGCGAGCCTGGCGAGCTGGTGGCCAAGGGCGTGCTCACCAAGGAGGAGGCGCGGCACTTCGAGCGGGCCGAGCGTTTCCTGTCGACCGTGCGCTGCCACATCCACTACCTGACGGGCCGCGCCGACGATCGCCTGTCCTTCGATCTGCAACGCGAGATCGCCGTTCGGCTGGGCTACCAGGACCGGCCGGGCAGCCGCGGCGTCGAGCGCTTCACCAAGCATTACTACCTCCACGCCAAGACGGTGGGCGACCTGACGCGCATCTTCGTGGCGGCCCTCGAGGACAGCCGCCGCCGCAAGCCCAAGCTCGCGGCGCTGTGGCAGAGCCTGCGGCCGCGCGAGCTCGAAGGCTTTCGCCTCGACGGCGAACGCCTGGCCGTCGCTACGCCCGATGCCTTTGCCAAGGATCCCGTCGCGATCCTGCGCCTCTTCCACGTGGCCCAGGAGAACGACCTCGACATCCATCCCGGGACGCTGCGGCTGATCACGCAGAACATCCGGCTGGTCGACAGGCTGCGCAACGATACCGAGGCCAATCGCCTGTTCATGGCGATGCTGACGTCACGCCACGATCCTGAGACGACTCTGCGCCGCCTCAACGAGGCCGGCGTGTTCGGCCGCTTCGTGCCCGACTTCGGAAGGGTCGTCGCACAGACGCAACACGACATGTACCATACGTACACGGTCGACGAGCACACGATCCGGGCGATCGGCATCCTCTCGAAGATCGAGTCGGGCGCCCTCAAGGAAGACCATCCGCTCTCGGCCGCCGTGGTGCACAAGATCCTGTCGCGGCCGGTGCTCTATCTCGCGGTCCTGCTGCACGACATCGCCAAGGGTCGCGGCGGCGATCATTCGCTGCTGGGCGCCGACGTGGCGATGCAGCTCGGGCCGCGACTGGGGCTGAGCGCTGCCGAGACCGAAACCGTGGCGTGGCTGGTGCGCTATCACCTCGCCATGTCGAGCACTTCGTTCCAGCGCGACCTGATGGACCCCAAGACCATCGAGACCTTTGCCGCCCTCATCCAGTCGCCCGAGCGGCTGCGCCTGCTGCTGGTCCTCACCGTCTGCGATATCCGCGCCGTGGGCCCGAACGTCTGGAACAACTGGAAGGCCGCGCTTCTGCGCCAGCTCTACAATGCGACGGAGCAGGTCCTGTCGGGCGGCACGCTGATGGGCGGCCGCGCCGAACGCATCAGGCATATCCAGACCGAGATGGCCAAGCGCCTGCCGGGCTGGAGCGAGGCCGACAAGGAAGCGCACTTCGCGCGCGGCTATGCCTCCTACTGGCTGTCCTTCCCACCCGAGACGCTGGCCCGCCAGGCCGAACTCGTGCGCGGCGCCGAACGGGCCAAGCAGCCTCTCGCCATCGAGCACCGGGTCGACGAGGCGCGGTCGGTGACCGAAGTCACGATCTACACGCTCGACACGCACGGCCTGTTCGCCCGCCTCGCCGGCGCCATGGCGATCAGCGGCGCCAACATCGTCGATGCCAAGATCTTCACCCTGGCCAATGGCATGGCGCTCGACACGTTCTGGATCCAGGATCTCGAGGGCAAGCCGTTCGACGGGCCGCAGCGGCTGGCGCGGCTGGCCGCCCGCGTCGAGCTGGCGTTGTCCAACCGCCTCGACATCCAGCGCGAACTCGACAGCCAGCGTGGCTCTTGGCCCAAGCGCGATCGCGTCTTCACCGTCGAGCCGCGTGTGCTGATCGACAACAACGCGTCCGACACGTTCACCGTGATCGAGGTCAACGGCCGCGATCGCCCGGGCTTCCTGCACGTCGTCACGCGGGCGCTGACGCGCCTCAACCTGCAGATCGCCACCGCCCACGTCACGACCTACGGCGAACGCGCGGTCGACGTGTTCTACGTCAAGGACCTGTTCGGCCTGAAGGTCGTGAACGCCGACAAGCTGAAGCAGGTCGCCACGACCGTCGAAGCCTCGATCTGCGACTTCGACGCCCGCTTCGACCCGGTGGCGAAGGCGGCGGAATAGGCTCGTTACGCAGGGCCTCCGCTGCGCTCAGGTCGACAGACCTCCGACGGTGAAGCGGATCGAACCACCGCCTTCGGTCGCTAAAGATCCCCCGCAAATGGCTCGGAATGACGGCCGAGGGCCGTCACTCCGGCTTGAAGTTGGCTTCCTTCAGCAGGGCGGTGTTGGTTTCGACTTCCGACTTGATGAAGGCCGCGAACTCCTTCGGACCACGGGCCGTCGGGACGATACCGAGCGAGGTGGTTTTCTCGATGAAGGCCTTGTCGCTCGAAACCGCAGCCATGCCGGCAGCCAGCTTGTTGACGACCGGCTCGGGCGTCTCCTTGGGCGCCCAGACGCCGTACCAGGAGCTGAGGTTGAAATCCTTCAGCCCGACTTCGGCACTCGTCGGAATGTTGGGCGCGAGCGGCGTGCGCTCCTTGGACGTCACGAACAGTCCCTTGGCGCGGCCCGACGTCGCGAGCGGCAGCAGCGCCGTCCAGGGATCCATGAAGAACTGGACGCTGCCCGACATCAGGTCGGTATTGGCTGGCGCCGTGCCCTTGTAGAGGATCTGGTCGAGCGGAATGCCGATGCGCTTCAGCCACGCCAGCGTGGCGATGTGGCCCGCCGATCCGCCGGAGGAGATGGCCACGAAGAACTTCTTGGGATCCTTGGCGACCGCCGCCATGACCGCGGCATAGTCGGCGCCGGGTACGTTGTTGTTGGCCAGCATCACCAGCGGGGCCTCGCCGGCCTGGGCGATGGGGCGGAAGTCCGTCTGCGGATCGTAGGGGCAGGACGGCACCACCGTCTTGCCCAGCACGAACAGGCTGGCATTGAACAGGACCGTGTAGCCGTCCGGTTCGGCGCGACGAACCATCTCGGAGCCGATGGTGCCGGAAGCACCGCCGACATTCTGGATGACGATCTGCTGGCCGAGCTTTTCGGAGAGGAACTGCGCGGTGATGCGGCCGAGGCCGTCGGTGCCGCCACCCGGGGGATAGGGCACGATCATCTTCAACGGCTTGGTCGGGTAATCCTGTGCGAGGGCCGGGGCGGCGAGAAGCGAGGCGCCGACGGCGCCCAGAACGGTCCTACGACGAAGATTCATGGAAAATGCCTCAGGGTGGAATGCTCAGGGTTGCACCCTAACAGAAGAAGCACACGCCGTGCCATGAGGTGTCTCGCATATCGTCCGGGAAACCCGCCGTTCGGCGACCTCGCCACAGGGCACGCCGAGCGCGCGCGAAGTGTCGAGATGCTGGCGGAGGGTCGCCGAAGCGCCCGGGACGATGGGGAAAGGTGCCCCCTCGCGATAGGCCGATTTCAGTTCGACGGTGCGCTGGCGCCCGTCGCGCAGAGCGAGAACGACATCGACCTGGAGATAATCGATCGTCTCGCCCGACCTGTTCTCGACGACCAGGCTCGGAACGCAGTTGCCGTAGACGTTCGAATCGCCACCGCGCGACACGGCGATGTCGCTGGCGGCGATAGCAGGCAGGACCGCGAGAGCGGGGATCGAAAACACGACCAGCAGGAACGCCTTGTCGAGACGCATGCTTACCTCCCTGTCTGTTTCGGGAGGAAAGGGTGACATGTCTATCGTCAAAGGCAAAGTCGGTGGGCTCGAAAGTCGGTGGGCCCGACACCTTTGGGGCTTTGGCTCCTACTCCGCCACCCGCCGGGACGGCTCCCCTGTCACGATGCCATCGGGATAGCGGGGCTGGCTGGGGTGCCGGCGCCCGCAACCCTGAAAGCCACCGCGCCAACAAGTCCCAACCGGTTTTTCATGATTTGTTCCCATCCTGGATGGTATATGAACGGGACATCATGCCAACTTCCACAGTGAGAAGGTCGAAGGGTATTTCCGTTCCGGAACGCAAGACGGCCCAGGTCGTCCAACTGAAGGCCAAGGGTGCGCTGCTGCACCGCCAGCTCTACCTGCTCCTCAAGGAGCAGATCACGAGCGGCCGCTACCGGGCGGGTGATCTCCTGCCCACCCAGGACAGGCTGTGCGCGCAGTTTTCGATCTCGCGCATCACCGTCCGGCGGGCGCTGGCCGACCTCGTGACGGACGGATTCGTGCAGAACCGCCAAGGCGTCGGTGCCTTCGTCACCTTCGGGACGAACGGCAACCGCAAGCACGGCCCGGACTTCAGCTTCATCGGCGACATGCGCCGGACGCTGAAGGAGACGAAGATGAGCATCCTCCGTCTGGAACGCGAACGTTGCCCTGCCCCCATAGCCGCAGCGCTCTGCCTGTCGGACGGGGACGAGGCCCTGCATCTGGTGCGCGTGCGCTCGGCGCGAAAGCAGCCGGTGATGCTGCTCGACGGCTGGATCCCGCCGGACTTCGCGCAATCGGTGCTGCCCGAGGCCCTGCAACAGACGTCGTTGCACGAGCTGATTGCCGGAAGCTTCGAGAGGCTGGGCGCGGTGGCGCAGGAACTGAATGCCGCGTTGGCCGACCCCTTCGTGGCCCAGGCGCTGAACGTCGAGATCAACTCCGCGGTACTGAAGATCGTGCGCCTGGTTCACAACCGCGAGGGGGCGGCGATTCACTATCTCACTGTCTGGACGACGCCCGCACGCACCCGGATGGTCATGGAACTCGGCGCAAGCGACATCGACAGCTATAGCGTCGGTCGTTTGCGGCATGACGTTCAGCAGTAGCTCCCTCGCTCGAAGGAGCGTTCCCTCTCCGACAGCGCCGCATCACCATCAGCGATACGCGGTGGAGGGCTCCCTTGATTCCTACGGCGTCTGGAGCCTCTGCTCGCGGCGGGTGGCCAGCATCTGCAGGATCGCCGCCGCCGTCTCCTCGATCGAGCGGCGCGTCACGTCGATGGTCGCCCATTTGCGGCGGGCATAGAGCCGGCGCGCTTCCTGGATCTCCTTCTGTACCGTCTCCATGTCGGTATATTCCGACTCGGTGTCCTGCTGCAGGAGCCGCAGGCGATTGACTCGGATCTGCACCAGCCGGTCGGGATCGGTGATGAGGCCAACGATCAGGGGCCGCTTGGCGTCCTCGAGTTCGCTCGGCGGCGGCACCTGCGGCACCAGCGGCACGTTGGCCGCCCGCACCCCGCGATTGGCGAGATAGACACAGGTCGGTGTCTTGGAGGTACGCGAGGGCCCGACCAGGATGACATCGGCATCCTCGAGGTCGTGCGTGGACTGCCCGTCGTCATGAGCCAGCGTATAGTGCATGGCGTCGATCCGGTCGAAATAGCCTTCGTCGAGCTGATGCTGGCGGCCCGGCCACTGCTCGCTCTTGGAATGGAAATGAACTGCCAGCACGCTCATCGCCTGGTCGAGCACGCCGACGCAGGGAAGTTGCAGGCGCCGGCAATGATCGCGCACGACGTCGCGCAGGTCAGGATCGACCAGTGTGTAGAGGACGGGCCCGCGGTCTCGCTCGACCGCCTGCATTACCTTTTCCATCTGCGCCGACGAGCGCACCAGCGACCAGACATGTTCCTGGACGAAGATGCCCTCATACTGGACGAGACAGGCGCGCGCGACACTCGAG
>JABMNB010000333.1 GCA_013205335.1 Rhodospirillales bacterium | reverse complement strand
CTGTTTCCCGACCCTCGGGCTGCGGCAAGACCACCCTGCTGCGGGCCATCGCCGGCCTCGATCCGCAGACCTCCGGCACGATCCGGCAGAAGGGGCGGGACGTCTCGGCGCTGCCGCCGGCCCAACGCGACTTCGGGATCGTCTTCCAGTCCTACGCGCTGTTTCCCAACCTCAGCGTCACCGACAATGTCGGCTACGGGCTGGTGAGCCGCCGCCAGAGCCGCGCCGCGATCCTGAAGCGGGTCACCGAGTTGCTGGCGCTGGTCGGCCTGCCCGATGCCGGCCCGAAATATCCCGCGCAGCTCTCGGGCGGCCAGCAGCAGCGCGTGGCGCTGGCGCGCGCGCTCGCAACCTCGCCCGGGCTGCTGTTGCTCGACGAGCCGCTGTCGGCGCTCGACGCCCGCGTGCGGCTGCGTCTGCGCCATGAGATCAAGGCACTGCAGCGGACGCTCGGCGTCACCACCATCATGGTGACGCATGACCAGGAAGAAGCGTTGACCATGGCCGACCGCATCGTGGTCATGAACCAGGGCGCCATCGAGCAGGTCGGCACGCCGCAGGAAATCTACCGCCGGCCCGCGACCGCTTTCGTGGCCGACTTCGTGGGGTCCATGAACTTCCTCGCCGGTACCTTGATGGCCCCCGACCTGGTGCGGGTGGCCGGCATCGATTTCGCCTGCCCGGTCCACGACGGGCTGACGCCCGGCCAGAAGGTGAACCTCTGCATCCGGCCCGAGGACGTGCGCGTGCGCGACCTGCCGGCCGACATCACCAACCGCCTACCGGTCGAGGTGGCCGAGCTGGATTTCGTCGGCGCCTTCTGCCGTGCCACCCTGCGCGCGCGGGCGGCTGCGGAAGTCGCACTGACGGCCGACTTTTCCAGCAACCTGATCCGCGACCTCGGGGTCGAGATCGGCACCAGGCTCGACATCGCCCTGCCGCCCGACCGGCTCAGGGTCTTCGCATGATGAGGGCCGGGCGTTGAGTCTGGCCGTGCCCGGGGCGAGGATCGGCCTGTCGCGCGACGACCTCGTGATGCGCGGCGGTGTCGTGCTGCTGGCCTTGGCGCTGCTGGTCATGCTCGGCCTGCCGCTGTGGGCCCTGCTGGCCAAGGGCTTCGAGGACCGGGACGGCAAGTTCGTCGGGCTGGCCAACTACATCTCTTATTTCTCGACGCCGGCGTTGTTCAATTCGGCGCTGAACAGCCTGCAGGTCGCGGCGGTCACGACCGTGATCGTCGTGCCGCTGGCGTTCCTCTACGCCTATGCGTTGACGCGCACGATCCTGCCGATGCGCTGGCTGTTCCAGGGCATCTCGCTGATCCCGATCTTCGCGCCCTCGCTGCTGCCGGGCCTGGCGCTGATCTACCTGTTCGGCACGCAGGGTTTCTTCAAGGCGCTGCTGGGCGGCGGCTCGATCTATGGCATCGACGGTATCGTGATCGCGCAGGTCTTCTACTGCTTCCCGCACGCCACCCTGATCCTGACGACCGCCCTGGCGACTTCCGACGCGCGCCTCTACGAGGCGGCGGACGTGCTGGGGGCGTCCAAGATCCGCGTGTTCTTCACCGTGACCCTGCCCGGCGCCAAGTATGGTCTGATCAGTGCCGCGCTGGTCGTATTCACCCTGGTGATGACCGATTTCGGCATCGCCAAGGTGATCGGCGGCAACTTCAACGTGCTGGCCACGGACGTCTACAAGAAGGTGATCGGCCAGCAGGACTTCTCCATGGGGGCGGTCGTCGGCATGGTGCTGCTGGCGCCGGCGGCGCTCGCCTTCCTGGTCGACCGGCTGGTGCAGCGCAAGCAGGTGGCGCTTCTCACCGCGCGCGCCGTGCCGCTGGTGCCGCGACCCAGGTTCGCGCGCGACCTGTTCTTCACCCTGTTCTGCGCGGCGGTGTCGGCGGCGATCCTCACCATCCTCGGGATGGCGATCTGGGGCTCGCTGATCAAGTACTGGCCGTACAACCTCGGCCTCACGCTCGACAATTACGACTTCGCCAAGTTCGATTCCAACGGCTGGGATTCCTACTGGAACTCGGTGCGCATGGCGCTGGGCGCGGCGGTCTTCGGCACGGTGCTGATGTTCACCGGGGCCTGGCTTAACGAAAAGACGCGCGGCTTCGGCCTGATGCGCGGGGTCGTGCAGTTCCTCGCCTTCCTGCCGATGGCGGTACCGGGCCTCGTGCTGGGCCTGGGCTACATTTTCTTCTTCAACGCGCCCAACAATCCGCTCAACTTCCTCTATGCCACCATGGGCATCCTGGTGCTGAACACGGTGGCGCATTTCTACACGGTGGGCCATCTCACGGCGACGACGGCGCTGAAGCAGATCGACCCGGAGTTCGAGGCTGTATCGGCGTCGCTCAAGGTGCCGGTCTGGCGGACCTTCACGCGCGTGACGGCGCCGATCTGCCTGCCGGCCATCCTCGACATCGCGATCTACCTGTTCGTGAACGCCATGACGACCGTGTCGTCGGTGATCTTCCTTTACGCGCCCGACACCAAGCTCGCCTCGGTGGCGGCCGTGAACATCGAGGAGGCGGGGACCACCGCCGCCGCCGCGGCGCTCTGCGTCGTGATCGTGCTCACGTCAGCCGCGGTCAAGGCCGCCCACCTGGTCGCCGACCGCTTCCTGTTCTCCCGCCTGCAGGTCTGGCG
>JABMNB010000332.1 GCA_013205335.1 Rhodospirillales bacterium | reverse complement strand
GATCCGCGTCATCCAGCGCCGCGCATACGGCCTGCGCGACCAGGAATATCTGCGGCTCAAGGTCCTCACATGCATGCTTCCAGCGCTCTGAAGTCGCCGAAAGCACCCACTCGATTTCCTGATGAGCCAGAAAAATTAGACTGCTTGTGGTGTACTGCTGGGACTTTGTGTTCAACCATGAAGTTAGCCCGCTTCGTCACATTCCCAATGTCGCTATCCGGCATTATGTTTTGCAAGCCCTGGGCCTGATGTGGGCAGTAGCCTTCGCGGCTGCCATTGGAAGTTACACATTCATGGCTGTCAGCGTGATCGGCCATACGGTGCTGATAGCGGCCGCAGCCATAACCGTAGCGACGTGGACCGCAGCGGCCGCGAAACCTGAATTGTTTGTCCGTGGTGCTGCCCGGCGAGCGCCGGAAAGCGGCAAGGATTAACTCAACAATCATCGATAGAGCAACACCGACCGGACGGGTCGTAGAAGCCGCTTAGCAACCAAGGGAAAATGAGAATGTCCGCTACGTTTGAGAAACTGATGAATGGCGCCGATGGGGGATTGGCCCTGCTTCAGGTTTTGGCAGAGAACAGTTTCGACTCTGTGCTGGTGACGGATGCATCGCCGAAAGGAAAGATCATCTACGCCAACAAGTCCTTCAAAAGCCTAACGGGTCACGACCCGTCCGAAATCATCGGAAAGACGCCGAGGATTCTCCAAGGACCGGGAACGGATGCCAAGGTGATCGCGAGGCTCGCGGGGGCGCTGAAGTCGGGCGGCAAATTTGAAGGCAAGGCGATCAACTACAAGAAGGATGGTACGCCCTTCATCATGTACTGGCGCGTACTGCCGATTAAAGTAGGCAGGAAGATAATCGCCTGGGTTGCAATCCAGCGCCAGGGATCGACCATCTGAAGCGCATGGGCAGAAAGCCCAGGCGGATGAATTTGCAATAAGCTTGCGAGCGACAGGGGGCGCCGGGCCTATGCAGTTCCGGCGGCCCGGCTTGTAGCGCCGTCTTTCAAGTCGAAGGCACATCGCCAGACTCCGACGGTCGCGAGAGGCACTTGTGCTCGCGAAGGTCATGCGTTCATCGTATCGGTATCGGACTGCCAGGACGACTGAGGCGCAGCGAAGTCTGGACAGTCGCGGGCGGCGAGCGCCCCTCGGGCACGCCTTGATCTGTCGTAATCGCTCAATTTTACGAACAATTTCCATCAGGATTAGCGCCCTCCCGACAGCTCATGCCGACGTGCCGTTGTTCCGGCTGGTCGTGGAGCCGAACGAGCGCAACGGGCTGCGCTCTCCATCCCCGCTGATGGTGGACACCACAACCACGGTGCCGATGTCGAGAGTCGGCGAGAAGATCGGGCGGCTCGACGACGAGGACGTGGTTCGACTCAATCAGGCGGCGATGGTGTTTCTCGGGCTCGCCGTGTCGCCGAGGCGCGGCCGGACAAGGGAATAGCCCGCCTCCCTCACCGATGCGTCACCCAGTCCCGCGTCTTCATAGATTTTCTTTAGCATCCCCGACCAGTTCCAAGAGAGCTTCGCGCCTATGCATTCAAACCGCATGTGCTTGGGTTAGTACGCAGCTTGGTCTTGCCGCGAGCATGGCCTTGCGTTACATGTAACCATGCATGGGAGGCTGAACGTGCCATCGGTTAGAGTGCCCAAGTCCACCCGGATAAAGGTGCAGGAACATCGCGACCGGCTACGGGCGCTGGGGTTGCGGCCGATCCAGATCTGGGTGCCCGACGTACGGGCGGCATCGTTCCGGAAGGAGGCGCATCGTCAGTCCCTGGCCGTCGCACGGAGCGCTGGAGCGCGCGAGGATCAGGCGTTCATCGACGCGGTTTCTGACTGGCAGGACGAGTGAAGCGCGGCGAAGTCTGGACCGTCTCGGGCGGCAAGGAATATGCGGGCAAGCCGCGGCCGGTCGTCATCGTCCAGGACGATACTTTCGACGCCACCGATTCCATCACGATCTGCGCCTTCACCACCGACCCGACCGATGCGCCGTTGTTCCGGCTGGTCGTGGAGCCGAACGAGCGCAACGGGCTGCGCTCCCCGTCACGGCTGATGGTGGACAAGATCACCACGGTTCCCAGGTCGAAGGTCGGCGAGAGGATCGGGCGGCTCGACGACGAGGACGTGCTTCGGCTCAATCAGGCGGCGATGGTGTTTCTCGGACTGGCCGTCTCGCCGAGGCACGGCCGGACAAGGGAATAGCCCGCCTCCCTCACCGATGCGTCGCCCCGTCCCGCGTCTTCCATAGCGACCAGGCGATGCCGGCGGCGATCAGGCCGAAGGTGACGGCGAGGCTGGCGACGGGCGGGAACTTGCCCTCGTCCAGCAGGAAGTCCGAGACGAAGATCTTGGAGCCGATGAACACCAGCACCGCGGCCAGCGCGTGCTTCAGGTAGTGGAAGCGGTCGATCATGGCCGAGAGCGCGAAGTACAGCGCGCGCAGGCCCAGCACCGCCATGATGTTCGAGGTGTAGACCACGAACGTGTCGGTGGTGATGGCGAAGATCGCCGGCACCGAGTCCACCGCGAACACCAGGTCCGCCACGTTGATCACCACGAGGGCGAGGAACAGCGGCGTCGCGGCGCGCACCATCCGCCCGGTGCGCTCGTCGGGCTGCGAGACGAAGAAGCGGTCGCCGTGCAACTCCTTGGTCACGCGCATGCGGCGGGAGATCCAGCGGATGGCGGCGTTGTTGGCGAGGTCCGGCTCCTGGTCGTTCGTGAAGAACATCTTGATGCCGGTGACGATCAGGAAGGCGGCGAAGAAGTAGAGCACCCAGTAGGCTTCGCTCACCAGCGCCGCGCCGGCCGCGATCATGAGGCCGCGCAGCACGATGACGCCGATGATGCCCCACAGCAGCGCGCGATACTGGTACTTGGCCGGGATAGCGAAGAAGGTGAAGATCAGGCTGATGACGAAGATGTTGTCGATCGATAGCGCCTTCTCGATGAAGAAGCCCGTGAAGTACTGCATGCCGAGGTCGGCGCCCTTCTCGACCCAGACCCAGGCGCCGAAGGCCAGCGCGATCGAGATGTAGAAGGCCGAGAGCTTCAGCGATTCGCCGATGCCCATCACCCGGTCCTCCTTGTGCAGGAGGCCGAGGTCGAAGGCGGTCAGCGCCGCCACCAGCGAGACGAAAGCGAGCCAGAACCAGACCGGCGTGCCGAGAAAGGAATGGAGAAGAAACTCGGTCATTCAGGGGTCCGATTCGTGCGGCGGTTCATGTTCGTGCTCCTCGGCGACGGGGCACAATGACCGCAGCCGGATGATTGATAAAATAGAATTGATGTGACAAAATTGATAGTCATGGACTATCACCCTGCATGACCACGCTGCGTCAACTCTCCTATCTGGTGGCCCTGGCCGACTCCCGGAATTTCCGGCGCGCCGCCGACGCCGTGCACATCGCCCAGCCCACGCTCAGCCAGCAGCTGCGGGCGCTCGAGGCGCGCCTTGGCGTGACGCTGGTCGAACGCAACGAGAGCCCGGTCCAGCTCACGCCGGTCGGCCGGGACCTCGTGGCGCGCGCCCGCCGCATCCTGCTCGACGTGAAGGATGCCGAAGACATGGTCCGGCGCTCGAAGGCCGGCATCGGCGGCACCATCCGGTTCGGCGTCACGCCGACGCTCGGCCCCTACCTGATGCCGCGGATCGTGGCCTCCCTGCACCGCCGCTTTCCCGACCTGCGGCTCTACATCCGCGAAGGCATCCCCGACGAGCAGGCGCGCGAGCTGGCGCGCGGCGAGCTCGACATGGTGCTGTCGCCCCTGCCCGTCTCCGGCAGCGACCTGCATATCGAGCCGCTGTTCCGGGAGCCGCTCCACATCGTCTGCCCGCCCGAGCATCCGCTCGGCCGCTCGGCCAGGGTGCGGCGCGGCGATCTGGCGGGCATCGGCTTCCTCAGCCTCGATCGTCGCCACCATGCCCATCGCCAGGCCCGCGAAATCTGCGAGGACCTGAAGGCCACCCTGCTCGAGGACTATGAGGGAACGAGCCTCGACAGCCTGCGCCAGATGTGCGGCTCGGGCCTCGGCTTCGCCATCCTGCCGGAACTCTATCTGCGGTCGGAAGTGGGCGGCGAGGACATGGTCACGCGCCTCACCATGGCCGGCTGGAGCGCCAGCCGCTCCCTCGCCGCGGTGTGGCGGGAAGGCTCGGCCTACTCCGACAGCTACGCCACCATCGCCGAGACGATCGCGGTGGAAGCGCGGGGTATCCTCGCGGGGCCGGCGCTTTAAAAAAACCGTCGTCCCGACCGGAGCGAAGCGCGCTCAGCTTGATTCGTCGTCCTGAGCGAAGCGCCGAAGGCGCGCAGTCGAAGGACCTCTTTTCGCTTCGACACACCGTGCGCCGGAAAAGAGGTCCTTCGACT
>JABMNB010000331.1 GCA_013205335.1 Rhodospirillales bacterium | reverse complement strand
GGCGGCATCGACCGTCTGGGCGCTCGCGGCGCCGAACGGCAGCAGGGCCGCTGCCGCCAGCACGGTCCGCCGCGTGGGCGGGCCGTGATGACGATGCGGCTCGTGAGAGTCCTCGTCGTGCGGATGCCAGCCGTCGTGCGGCATGGCCGGCCCGTCAGGTCGAGGTCTTGGGGTACTTCAGCGTGCAGCCGTAGGCGCGCGTCGAGGTGTCGGTCACCTGCTTGCCGGCCAGCACCTGGTCGAGGGCGACGCGGACATACTGTGTGGCCTTCGGAACGTCGCTGGCGCTCGAGGACGGGATCGAGTCGATGCCGCCCTTGTAGACCAGCGTGCCCTTGGCATCGATGATGTACATGTGCGGCGTCACCGTCGCGCCGTAGGCACGGGCGACCTTGCTTTGCGGGTCGAGCAGCACGGCGGCCGGCGCGGCATCGCGGCTCCTGGTGAGGTCGTTGGCCTGCGTGGCCGTCACGTGGCCCTGCTCGCCCACGGCGGACGCGGCGACGGTCAGCCAGACGACACCCTTGGCGGCGGCTTCGCGCTGCTGATCCTGCATGTTCCTGGACGTGTAGTGCTTGCGCACGTAGGGGCAGTCGTGATTCGTCATCTCGAGGACGACGACCTTGCCCTTGAGGTCCGCCAGCGACCAGGTCTTGCCGTTGCTGTCGACAGCGGTGAACTGCGGTGCCGGCTTGCCGACGTCCGGGCTGGATGAGGCGAAAGCGACTGAGGGCGCGAGGGCGATGGCGGCGCTGCCCAGGAGCAGGGAACGACGGGGAACATTCAGCTTCGACATGACTGCCTCCTAACGCTTGGCTTGCGGGATTGACGACAACTCCGACAGGATCAGCGACTCGGTGAGGACCTGAGGCAGGATCTTCGGTCGATCCGCTCCCGGGGGCCAGAACAGGTAGAGTGGAACGCCGGCGCGGCCGAGTTCCTTCAGGACCCCGGTGATCTCGGCATCGCGACTGGTCCAGTCGCCCTTGAGCTTGACGACGCCCGCCTGCTCGAACGCCTTCCGGGTGGTAGGTGTCTCGAGCGCGACGCGCTCGTTCACCAGGCAAGTAATGCACCAGGCGGCGGTGAAGTCGACGAACACCGGCTTGCCGGCGGCTACGGCCTCGGCCATGCGGGCGCGGGAGAAGCGCTCCCAGCCGTCGAAACTGACACCGGCGGCGGGGCCCCCCGATGTCGAGGCAGCGGTCGCGGGACTGTCGTCGAGCTTCAGGGTGGCGCCAAAAGCCAGCAGCACGGCCGCGGCGGCAACGCCGCGACGCAGCCACGTGCCGGCCGACACGCCGCTGCCGATCCGCAGCAGCCAGATGGCGAAGGCGATCAGGATCATGCCGCCCAGCGCATAGAGCACCCCGTCGGCGCCGGTCTGCTGGGTCAACACCCAGATCATCCAGACGGCGGAGGCGTACATCGGGAAGGCGAGGAACTGGCGCAGCCGGTCCATCCAGGCGCCGGGCCGCGGCATCAGCCGCTGCAGGGCGGGCGTCATCGACAACGCCAGATAGGGAAGGGCGAGGCCGAGACCCATTGCCAGAAGGACCGCGACGGTGGCGGGTGCGGGTTGGCTCAGGGCAAAGCCCAGGGCCGCCGCCATGAATGGCGCAGTGCAGGGCGTCGCCACGATCACCGCCAGCACGCCGGTGAAGAAGGCGCCGGTCGTGCCGCCGCGGGAAGCCAGACCCTGGCCGACGCCGGCCAGGCGGTTGCCGACTTCGAAGACGCCGGACAGGTTGAGGCCAATTACGAAGAACAGATAGGCGATCAGCAGAGAGAAGATCGGCGACTGGAACTGGAAACCCCAGTTCACCTCGCCGACGGCCGAGCGGATCGCGATCACGATCCCGGCCATGGCGGCGAAGGAGGCGAGCACGCCGGCCGTATAGGCGAGCCCGTCGCGCCGCATCTCGCCTTGGCCGTGGCCAGCGAGGCGCGCGAACGCCGCCGCCTTCATGGCCAGCACCGGGAAGACGCACGGCATCAGGTTCAGGATCAACCCGCCCAGCACCGCAAACAGCAGCGCCTGCAGCAGGGAGATTTCCTCGGCGCCCACCGCGTTTGCGAGTGAAGTGGTGGCGGCCGGCGCGAACGCCGGATCGAGCCTGGCCGAGAGGTCGAATGCCTGCCTGATGCTGCCGTCGGCCGTCTTCTCGGTGAGCACCAGCGTGCCGGCGAGTTCGGCGGGCAGCGCGGTCTTGGCGTCACCTTTCTTCAGTGGGATGCGGATGCCCTCGGCGGTGACCGTGGCGTTCTGCCTGGCCATGGTGGCGACGGGACCCCACTCGGCCGGGAAGAAATAGACGGCGCTTACGGTGTCGGCCTTGAGGCCCCTGGCTTCGACCAGCAGGGTCGGATCGCCGGTCCTGGACAGGCCGTAGCGCGCGGGCCACGGGCTCGGCGTGGGCACGGCACGACGCGCCTGTTCAAAAAGCGTGCGCGTAACGGGTGGTGCCGGCGTTGCGGCCGTACCCGAGGGGAGCACCAGCTCGAACTTGCCTTCTTCGGGGATGCAGACATCCTCGCAGACCAGCCAGTTGGCTTCGGCCGCCAGCGTGAGCGGTCCCGCGAGGTCGGCCGGCGGCGTGATACGCACCAGCAGCATGGCCTCGTCCTTGAAGCCGTAATTGGTAACGCCGCCGATATCGAACAGCGTCGGCGCCGGCCAGACGATCGGATCGGCCTTGGCGCCTTCGGACAGCTTCCACGAAATCTCGGTCGGCAGGCCCGATTCGCCCGGATTCTTCCAGTAGGTGTGCCACTTCGGCCGTATGGTCTGGCGCAGCCCGACCCAGAACGGTTCGCCGGGCTTGACCGTCGCGACCTCGGACACGAGTTCGGACCGCACGTTGTCTGTCGTCACGACGGACTGTGCAGCCGCCGAACTGGCCAGCATGACGAGCAGAAGGGCAAGTAAACGCACCATTGGCTCCCTAAGTGACCTTCGGCCGTGGCGCTTGCAAGGCAATCCGGATCAAGGCGGCGTGATATTTTGCCCGGCATTCCGTGAACGACTAGGGTCTTGGTCCCACTGGAGAATTTCATGTTGCGACTGGATGACCGGCGCCTGCTCGGCGCCCTGGACGATCTGGCGGCCATCGGCGCCATCGAGGGCGGTGGCTGCGCGCGGCTGGCGCTGACCGACGAGGACAGGTCCGGCCGCGACCTGGTCGTGGGCTGGATGAAGGCGCTGGGGCTTGCCGTGACGGTCGACGCGATCGGCAATGTGATCGGCGTGCGCGCCGGCACCGAGAACCTCGCGCCCATCATGACCGGCAGCCATATCGACACGGTGCGTACCGGCGGGCGCTACGATGGCAATTACGGTGTGCTTGCGGGGCTCGAGGTCGTGCGCGCGTTGAACGAGGCTGGTGTGACGACGCGCCGGCCGATCGCCGTCGCCTTCTTCACCAACGAGGAAGGTGCGCGCTTCCAGCCCGACATGATGGGCAGCCTGGTCTATGTCGGCGGCATCGGTCTCGACGAGGCCTGCGCGGCGGCCGACAAGGATGGCAGCCTGGTCGGCGACGAACTGCGGCGCATCGGCTATCGCGGGGCCGCGAAGCCCGGCGCAGTGAAGCCGCAGGCCTTCGTCGAGCTGCATATCGAGCAGGGGCCGATCCTCGACGAGGAGAAGGTCCAGATCGGCGTCGTCGAGAGCGTGCAGGGCATCTCGTGGACCGAGTACACCGTGACAGGCGTCTCCAACCATGCCGGCACGACGCCGATGCGCCTGCGCCGCGACGCGGGCTACCTTGCGGCCTCGGTCAACCTGTTCGCCCGCAATCTCGCGCGGGAGATGGGCGGCGACCAGGTGGCGACCATTGGATCATTGGTGCTGCGGCCCAACCTGATCAACGTCGTGCCCAACCGTGCGATCTTCTCGGTCGATCTGCGCAACACCGACGAGGCGAAGCTCAAGGAAGCCGAGGCGCGCGTCGCCGCGCACGTCGCCGAAGTCGCCGACAGCGAACGGGTCGAGGTCGAGGCCAGGGTGCTGGCGCGCTTCGAGCCGGTGATCTTCGACGCGGGCCTCGTCGACCGGGTCGAGCACCATGCCAGGGCGCTGTCGCTCAGCACGCGGCGCATGCCCTCGGGCGCCGGCCACGATGCCCAGATGATGCAGCGCATCTGCCCGACGGCGATGATCTTCGTGCCATCGGTGGCGGGCCTCAGCCACAATGTGAAGGAGCACACCGAGGCCGCCGACCTTGCGGCCGGCGCGCAGGTGCTGCTGAACGTGATGGTGGAGCTTGCCGAGAAATAGCTTCCGCGGGGCGGGCGTCGGTTGCGGCGCGCGGCGGTCTTCAGTTGTCTGACAACTGCACCGCCGCTAGCATCGCCCGATGGCCGACAAGCAGCCCGTCAACAGTCTCGCCGAGCAGGTGATGGCGCGGCTGATCGCCGACATTCGCGGCGGCAGGCTGGCGCCCGGCACGCGGCTGCCGACCGAGCAGGCGTTGACGACGGAACTGGGCGTGAGCCGCACCGTGGTGCGCGAGGCGGTTGCCGCCCTGCGCGCCGACGGGCTCGTCGTGACCCGCCGCGGGTCCGGCGCCTATGTCGCCGATCCGGCGGCCGGTCCTTTCCGCATCGCTTCCCCGCGCGCACCCTCGTTGCCCGATATCCTCGACGTCATGGAGTTGAGGCTCGCGGTCGAGGTCGAGGCCGCAGCGCTGGCGGCCGAGCGCGCCAGCCGTCGCCAGCTTGCGACCATCCGCACCGCGTGGCGCGCCATCGACGCCGCGTTGCTGCGCGGCGAGGGCGCCGTCGCCGAGGACTTCGCCTTTCACCGCGCGATCGCCGAGGCCACCGGCAACGACCAGTTCCCGCGCTTCCTCGCCTATCTCGGCAGCCACGTGATCCCGCGCCAGAGCGTGCGGCTCGACGTCGATACGCCGGCCCAGCGCCGCCTCTATCTCGAGCGCATCCAGGCCGAGCACGCGCAGATCGTAGCGGCCATCTCCGACAAGGATCCGTCCGAGGCACGGCGCGCCATGCGCGACCATCTCACGCGCTCGCTCGAACGCTATCGAACCCTTGCAGGAGGAATCAGGAATGGCCGACGCTAAGGACCCGCGCCGCATCGTCTTCACCGGCGCTGCCGGCGGCATCGGCACCATGACCCGGCCCCTGCTGGCCAGGCTCTATCCCGGCCTGGTGCTGAGCGACCGGGTCGAGCCCCGGGACCTGCAGCCGGGCGAGACCTTCGTCGCCGCCGATCTCACGCGGCCGGACGAGGTCGCCTCGGTACTGAAGGGTGCCGACAGCGTCATCCATCTCGGCGGTCATTCGGTCGAGGGCTCGTGGGACCAGATCCTGCAGGCCAACATCATCGGCTGCTACAATGTCTTCGAGGCGGCGCGCGATGCGGGCGTGAAGCGCGTGATCTTCGCCTCGTCCAACCATGCGGTCGGCTTCCATCCGCGCAAGAAGCGCATCGGCACCAATCTCACGGTGCGGCCCGACAGCCGCTACGGCGTCAGCAAGGTGTTCGGCGAGGCGCTGGGGGCTCTCTATGCCGACAAGCACGGCATCGGTGTGACCTGCCTCCGTATCGGCAATGTCGGACCGAGACCGCTCGACGTGCGGCGCCTGTCGATCTGGGTTTCGCCGCGCGATCTCGTGCAGCTTTTCCAGATCGGGCTCGATCATCCCGATCTTCGCTACGAGATATTCTATGGCGTGTCGGACAATGCGGCGGGCTGGTGGGACAATTCGCGGGCGCGGCAGCTCGGCTATCGTCCGGTGGACAAGGCGGAGGACCACCGCGCCCACGCCGAGGCCGAGCAGGCAAAGATCGGACCAGATCCCGTCGGCGATCTGTTCCAGGGCGGCAGTTTTTGCTCGGCTGAGTTCACCAACGACGTGAAGCGCGCCGGCCCTTAGGCGCTATACTGGTCGCCAAGAGGTGACGATGACACGTTTTCTGACTGTCGGTGCGGCGCAGATGGGTCCCATCCAGCGCAGCCATACCCGCCGCGACGTAGTGGAACGGCTGATCGCCCATCTGCGCGAGGCCAGGCGCATGGGCTGCGAACTCGTGGTGTTTCCCGAGCTCACGCTCACGACGTTCTTCCCGCGCTGGTGGATGGAAGACCAGGCCGAGGTCGATTCGTTCTTCGAGCAGGAGATGCCGTCGAATGAGACGGCGGCGCTGTTCACCGAGGCGAAACGCCTCTCGATGGGCTTCTGCCTCGGCTACGCGGAGCTGGCCAACGAAGAGGGTCGCATCCGGCATTTCAACACATCGATCCTGGTCGAGCGCGACGGCAGCATCGTGGGCAAGTACCGCAAGGTCCATCTGCCGGGTCATGCCGGGCACGAACCGCAGCGGCCGTTCCAGCATCTCGAGAAGCGCTATTTCGAGGTCGGAAACCTCGGCTTCCCGGTCGTCAAGGCGTTCGGCGGCAACATGGGCATGTGCATCTGCAACGACCGCCGCTGGCCCGAGACCTATCGCGTGATGGGCCTGCAGAACGTCGAGATGGTGCTGCTGGGCTACAACACGCCGCTGCACAACGCGCCGTCGCCCGACCATGACGAGCATTCGTGGTTCCACAACCAGCTCTCGATGCAGGCCGGCGCCTACCAGAACGGCACCTGGGTGGTCGGGGTCGCCAAGGGTGGCGCCGAGGAAGGCGTCCCGTCGCTGGCCGACAGCATGATCGTGGCGCCCTCGGGCAAGGTCGTGGCGCGTGCCGGCGGCGATGGCGACGAGCTGGTCGTGTATCGCTGCGACCTCGACGCGGGCAAGAGCTACAAGACGACGACCTTCAACTTCGCCGTCCACCGTCAGCCCGACCAGTACCGCATGATCGTGGAGCGTAAGGGCGCGCAGGATCCGGCCTGAGAGTCTGACTCGAAATGAATGCAGCTAAAACAAGAGGCTATGAACAGCCCCGATAACCTCACCCTGAGGAGCATCGCGCAGCGATGCGTCTC
>JABMNB010000330.1 GCA_013205335.1 Rhodospirillales bacterium | reverse complement strand
TGAAGCGCGGCGTGCGGCCGAACGGCTTGGTCATGCGACGGAACTCGGCGATGCGCTCGGACGTCTCCGCCAGCGGTTCACCGAACATGGCGAAGGTGTCGCAATGCTGCGCGCCCATCTCCATCGCGCCCGGCGACGAGCTGCCGAAGAACAGCCGCGGATGCGGCTGCTGGAAGGGCCTGGCCTCGGAGAACACGTCCTTGAAGCGGTAGAACTTGCCCTCGTAGTCGAACGGCTTCGTCGAGGTCCAGACCTTGCGCATCACGTCGAGATACTCGGCGGCGCGCACGTAGCGTTCCTCCTTCGGCGAGAAGTCGCCCTCGCGCTGCTGGTCGGCGTCGCTGTTGCCGACGATGATGTGAAGCGCAAGGCGGCCGCCGGAGAGCTGGTCCATCGTCGCCGCGGCCCGCGCCGCCAGGGTGGGCGACACGACGCCGGGCCGGTGGGCGATCAGATAGGACAGATTCTCCGTATGGGCCGCGGCATAAGTCGCGACGTTGAAGCCCTCGGCCGACGAGGCGTAGTAGCCGACCAGCACGTAATCGAAGCCTGCCTTCTCATGGGTCTGCGCGAACTCACGGAGAAACGAGGGCGAAATGCCGCCCGCAATCACGTGCAGGGCGGTGCCCTGAGGGGGCGCCACGCCGATCATTCCGATCACGTTGACGGGCATCGCATTTCTCCAGTTATTCTAAATATTGGAACTATGTTCCAATATTCTCAGGGGCGTGAAGTTTGCTGTCAAGGCAAAGCCCCTGCCGTCTATAAGGACCGCCCATGATCCATTCCCTCCCCCCCCTCGCCACCCTCCGCGACACCTGCACCACCATCGCGGAAGAAGCCGCGCGCGAAATCATGCGCATCTATGCGGGCGACCACGGCACGCGCGCCAAGGATGACAAGAGCCCCGTTACCGATGCCGACCATGCCGCCGAGGCCGTCATCCTGGCCGGTCTGCGCAAGCTCACTCCCGGCACTGTGATCATCGCCGAGGAGGAGATGGCGGCCGGCCGCGTGCCCACGCTGGATGGCGGCCCCTTCTGGCTGGTCGACCCGCTCGACGGCACCAAGGAATTCATCAAGAGGAACGGCGAGTTCACGGTGAATATCGCCCTCATCGAAGGCGGCCGCCCGACGCTCGGAATCGTCCTGGCGCCGGCAACCGAGACGCTGTGGCGCGGCGCCAGGGGCCTTGGCGCCGACAAGCGCGAGGGCAAGGGCGCCTTCACGTCGATGCGCACGCGCACGCCGCCGCCCGAGGGGCTGACCGCCTGCGCCAGCCGCAGCCACGGGACCTACAACGACCTCGACATCTGGTTCCGCAACAACAACCTCACGGTAGTGGAGCGTGTGCAGGCAGGTTCGTCCCTGAAATTCTGTCTGATCGCCGAAGGCAAGGCCGACCTCTATCCGCGCTTCGGCCCGACCATGGAATGGGACACCGGCGCCGCCCAGGGCGTGCTCGAGGCGGCGGGCGGCGAAGTCGTCACCACCGACGGTCAGCCGCTGCTCTACGGCAAGCCGCGCTTCGCCAACCCGCATTTCATCGCCCGCAGCCTGGCGGCGCGATGAGCGTGGTCGAGGCGACGGCGCAGTCCATCGCCGAGGCCGCAGCAACACTGCGTAACGGCGGTCTCGTCGCCTTCCCGACCGAGACCGTGTACGGGCTGGGCGGCGACGCCACCAACGAGCGCGCCGTGGCGGCGATCTTCGAAGCCAAGGGCCGCCCGCAGTTCAATCCACTGATCAGCCACGTGCTCGATGCCGCCGCCGCCCGCGCCTTCGTCCGCTGGAGCGACACGGCAGAGAAGCTTGCGGCACGTTTCTGGCCAGGACCGCTCACGCTGGTGCTGCCGCGCGCCGAGGGCTCGCCCGTCTCCCTGCTCGCGACCGCCGGCCTCGACTCGGTGGCCATCCGCGCACCGTCCCATCCGGTGGCGCAAGCGCTGATCCGCGCGACCGGCCGCCCCATTGCGGCCCCTTCCGCCAACCGCAGCGGCGAGGTGAGTCCCACCCGGCCCGAGCACGTCGCCCAATCCCTCGGTACTCGCGCACCGATGATCCTCGACGGCGGCCCCTGCCTCGTGGGTGTCGAGTCGACCGTCCTCGATCTCACAACCGCCACGCCCGTCCTGCTTCGACCCGGTGGCGCGACGCGCGAGGCGATCGAAGCCGTGATCGGCTCGATCGCACTCAGCGATGCGATCCCCAGCGGTGATACGGCACACAAGTCCCCCGGCCAGCTCAAGAGCCACTACGCGCCCTCGCGCCCGGTCCGGCTGGAAGCCACCATGGTCTCGGCCGACGAGGGGCTGATCGCCTTCGGTCGGAACACGCCGGCGGGCGCCATGCTGACGCTCAACCTCAGCCCAACCGGTAATCTCGGCGAAGCGGCTGCCAACCTGTTCGCCATGATGCGGTCGCTCGACCGTCCCGGAATCAGTCGCATCGCCGTGATGCCCATTCCGCACACCGGCCTCGGACTTGCGATCAACGACCGGCTCCGGCGGGCCGCCGCGGATGACGGCTCCAGCAGGCAGCGCTAGTCTGCCGCCAAAGCGAGGAAACAATGCCCGATACCACCATCATCCCGACCATTCCCACGGCTCCCGTCACCCCCGCAATCCTCGAGAGCCTGCGCGCTATCGTGGGCGACAAGGGCTTGATCTCCGACGACCAGGGCAAGCAGCCGTTCGTCACCGACTGGCGCGGCTCGATCGTGGGCAACGCGGCGGTCGTCGTGCGGCCGGCCACCGTCGAGGAAGTCTCGAAGGTCGTGAAGCTCTGTCACGACAATGGAATCGCCATCGTCCCGCAGGCCGGCAATACCAGCCTGATGGGCGGCGCCACGCCCTGGCCCTCGCACACCGGCATCGTCCTGTCGGTCGGGCGCATGAACAAGGTGCTGAACGTCGACCCGGTCGGCTACTCGATGACCGTCGAAGCGGGCTGCGTCCTGCAGACGCTGCAGGAGACGGCGGCCAGCCACGACCGCTTCTTCCCGCTGTTCCTCGGCGCCCAGGGCTCCTGCATGATCGGCGGCAATCTCTCGACCAACGCTGGCGGCGTGCAGGTGCTGCGCTACGGCAATGCGCGCAACCTCGTGATGGGCCTCGAGGTCGTGCTGCCCAACGGCGATATCTGGAACGGGCTGCGCGCACTCAAGAAGGACAACACCGGCTACGACCTCAAGCACCTGTTCATGGGTGCCGAGGGCACCCTCGGAATCATCACCAAGGCGGTTCTCAAACTCTGGCCCGCCTCCAAGGACGTGGCCACTGCCTGGCTCGCCATCCGCGATCCGCAGGCCGCCATCGAGATCCTGTCGGAGGCGCACGGCGCGTCGGAAGACAATGTCGGCTCGTGCGAACTCATGAGCCGGACCTGCACCGACATGGTCCTGCGCAACATCCCGGGCACACAGGATCCTCTGAAGGCCGACACCCAGTGGTTCCTGCTGCTGGAGTGGACGTCGGCACGTCCCAAGGCCGAAGGCGCCGAGGGCATGTCGGACAAGATGGAGCAGTTCCTCGCTGACCAGATGGAAGCCGGCCGCGTCCTCGACGCTGTGATCGCGCAGAGCGAGGCACAGGCGCGCAACATGTGGATCATCCGCGAGTCGGTCGCCCCTGCCTCGCGTGCCGAAGGGCCGGGCCTCAGCTACGACATCTCGGTCTCGATCTCCAAGGTGCCTGAGTTCATTGAGCGGGGCCTCCAGGCCGCGCTCGACATCCTGCCCAGCATCCGCCCCTATCCGCTGGGCCATATCGGCGACGGCAACATCCATTTCTCTTTCATGGGACCGAAGGGCATGGACCGGCCGACGCTCAGTCAATACTCCCCCGCCATCACGCGCGCGGTGAACGACCTGGTGACGAGCCTCGACGGATCGATTTCGGCCGAACACGG
>JABMNB010000329.1 GCA_013205335.1 Rhodospirillales bacterium | reverse complement strand
ACGATGGCCAGCCCGTGCAGCGCGAGCGACAACGCCACCGGCACGCGGGGACCGCGTGTCGGTGGCGCCGGCAATCGCTCGGCAGAGAGGGCTGCCGGGACTACCATTTGGCCGTCAGGTTGACGCCGAAATACCGGCCGGGCTGGGCGTAGAGATCGAGCTGCGGATTGGTCGCCGCGATGCCGATCGTGTCCGGGGCGTTCCAGTATTTGGCGTTCGTGATGTTGAACGCGCCGGCATTGACCTTGAAGTGGTCGTTGAGGACGTAGCCGACGGTGGCGTCGAGAGTGAAGTAGGCCGGCGCCTGGAAGTTCGTCGGATTGGTGACCTGGGTGTGCGCCGCCGCCACCGTGCCGATGAGCTGTGCCACGATGCCCTTGTCGAAGCCGTAGCGGATGCGGGCCTGCGAGGTCCACGGCGACACCGAGTCGACGGGCAGGCCGGTTCTCGTGTCGGTGCCCTGCGCGAAGGCCGTCCAGCCGGCGACCGCCCATTCCGGCGCGAAGCGATATTCGCCGCGCGCCTCGATGCCCCAGATCGTCACGTTGGTGAGGTTGACGTACTGGAACTGCGTGACCGGCCCCACCATGCCGACGACGGTGGTTTCGAGGAAGTTGTTGTAGAGGTTGTAGAAGCCGGTGAGCTGCCAGCTCGACCCGTTCTCGTACTTGCCACGGAAGCCGACCTCGAAGGAGTTGGCCGTCTCGGGCTTAAGGTTGGCGTTGGGCAGGATCTGGTAGAACGACGCGGTGTTGGTGAAACCGAAGTTTGCATTGTCGTACGGCGGCGCGCGGAAGCCCGTCGCGTACTGGAAGTAGCCCGAGTATGTGTCGTTGAAGTGGTACAGCAGGCCGAGCTTGGGCGACGCCGAGACGTAGGTGGTGGCCGACGGTACGGCGTTGAGCGTGGCGCCGGTCGAGTTCCAGAAGTACTTATCGGGATTGGGCGTCATGTTGTAGTAGTCGAGGCGCACCGCCGGCGTGATCTTCAAGCGTCCGCCCAGCGCGCTGATCTCGTCCTGGACGTAAATGCCGGCCTGCACCGTGTCGGTGTCCGGGAAGTTCTTGTTGGGATAGAGCTCACCGCCGACGGAGTTCGTCGTGGCGCCGGTCGCCAGCGTGATCTGCGTCCTGTTGCGCGGCCGGGTCGTCGTCGTCCAGGAGAAGCTCGCGCCATAGGTGAAGAAGTTGTCGAGGCCGCCGATCTCGCGATCGGTGTGCATCTGCAGCTCGGCGCCGGTGACGTTCTGCGTGTAGTAGAACTGCGAGGTGCGGGCATTGCTCGGGACGACGCTGGTGACTCCGCCGCGCAGCGCATAGGTATCGGCCTGGGTATAGACCGAGTTGAAATAGGCGAGGAAGCTCAGCCGGTCGACGAAGCCGATCGGCGCGTTGTGCTCCCACTGGGCGCTCAGCCGATAGGTGTTCGTGTAGTCTTGGCCCCATTCGTCGTAGACCCGCGCGAACAGGCTGGGGAAAGCGCCGACGGCGCTGAGCACGTTGGTGCTCTGGGTGCTCTGATTGTAAGAGCCGGTGAGGCGGATCGTGTCGACCTCGGTCGGCTTGATCACCAGCTTGGCGAAGAAGTTGTTGTTGGACCAGGTCGTCGGGTTCGGGCTGATGGTCGACTGCGCCGGCTGGTACTCCTGGCCGTCGCGCCGGGTGTAGATGCCCATGAACTCGACGTTGCCCGAGCGCACCGCGCCGGTGAACGATTCCGAGAACTGCTGGTTGGCGCCGCTGTAGGCGGCCTTGGCGCTGGCATAGACGTTCTTGCCGTCGATCATGTAGTCGCCGGGATCCTTGGTGGTGTAGGCCACCACGCCGCCGATCGCGTCGGAACCGTAGAGGGCCGAGGCGGGGCCGCGGATGATCTCGACCCGCTTGATGTCCTCGAGGTCGGGCTGCTCGCGCGAATAGGTGCCGGCGCCCTGGTTGCTGTCGGGGAAGTCGGGCGTGCGCATGCCGTCGACCATCAGCAGGACGCGATTGCCGCCGATGCCGCGGATCACGAAGTTCTGGAAGCCGGCACGGTTCGGGTTGTTGCCGACGGTGACGCCGGGCTCGTTGCGGACGAGGTCTCGGACGTCCTGCATGTTCTCGCGATCGATGTTCTCGGTGGTGATCACGGAGACGGTGGCCGGCACGTCGTCCAGCGTTCGCCGACTGCGCATCGCGGCCGTCGTCACGGCGTCGAGCTGTGTTGGAACGGCTTGGGTTGGCGGCGGCGAGGTCGGGTCGACGGCGGGCGAAGCCGGGGGTGTCTGCGCCCATACAGGTGCGCCTGCGACCGAGCCGATGGCGGTTGTCGCCATCAGTGCATAGAGGAGCGTACGGATGTTCATTTGAGCCAGGTCCCCAAGGAAAAAAGGACGCCTGGCTTGCGGGTCCCCCCTGCGGGGAACGGCTGGCTGGGCAGTTTAGCCGAGGGGGGATGGCCCCTCGGGGTCTCCGATTATTTGGTCAGGATGAGCTTGTTCGAGGCGGTGAGCCGCAGGCGGTACATTTCGGTGCCGTGTTGGATCATGAGTTCGCGTCGTCCGTTCAGGATCGTGAAACTCTCGACGGTGGGGGTGTTCGGTTCCCGCCCGTCTCGTTCCAGTCCCAGCGCTCGGACTGGTCGACTGTCTTCTTGCATGCGCCGCTCGTCCTCATTTGAAATTGCGAACGAATCTCAATTGCATATACTCAGGGGGTCGTCAAGATCGTTCAAGTTGCCGTGAGGACATGGAAACAACGCCAGAACAACGGCTTAGGTCTCGGCAAAGCCAGGAAGCGCAGGGATGCGGAAGAGGCGACTGCGCCTGCGCATTGCCCGTGAGCGAACGCTTCGTCCTGTGGGCGCTCCGCCAGTGGCAGCATGATCGCGCGCTGCCCTGTGAAGGCTCCATCCTCCATCGCGGTTTCAAGATCGCGGGCGTGCTCGATGCCCTGCCGGATTTTGCGATCGCGATGGACGCGTTCCTGTTCGGCGCGCGGCGCGCCATCGAGATCCATGCGCCGACCTGCTCATGTGTGAGCCGCGATGAAGCGGTGCTCGTGGCGCTTTGCGGTCTCGCCCAGGCCGACCATGACCGGCCGCTGCTGGCCTCGCTCGACATCATGATGGCCCCGACCGCTTCGCGCGTGGCCGCCGTGCGCCTCAAGGCCTTCGCCGTTGCGCTGGCTGGCGCGGGCCTCAGGCTTGCTCCGGCGGCCGGCGCCGCCGCCGGCCGTCTCAACTGAAAGCCGTTCCCATGACCGCAGCGATGCCCGATCGCCTCTTCGACCTGCAGCACGCCATGCGCGTGATCGCCGATGCCGTCGAAAGCCTGCCCGCGGAATGCCGCGATCTCGCCGGCAATGCGCTGCTCAACATCGCCGCCGAAGCCGTGGCCCGGGATGTCGGCTGCACCGAAGCGGGCCGCATCTTCGCGCGCCTGGGGGATCTCCTGTCGCGCGGCCTGCAGCCACCGGCACAGGAGGCAATCTCGCTGTCCGGCTTCGACGCCTGACTCAGATTTCGATGCGACTGCCCAGCTCGACGACGCGGTTGGTGGGCAGTCCGAAGAAGTCGCCGGCACTGGCTGAAAATCGCGACAAAGTGAGAAATAACTTCTGCTGCCAGCGCGGCAGCAGCGGTTTGCTGGCACCCACGTAGGTGTTGCGGCCAATGAAGTAGGACGTTCTCATCGGGTCGAACGGAATTCCCTTGTCCTCGAGGAGAGCGAGGTCGCTCGGCACGTCGGGCTGCTCCATGAAGCCGTAGTGCATCACGACGCGGTGCACGCCCTTGCCGAGATGGGTGACCTGGCTTCGGCCTTCGGCTGACACGAAGGGGATGTCGGGAACCTCGATGCTCAGCAGCACGACGTGCTCGTGCAGCGCCTCGTTGTGCTTGAGATTGTGCATCAGGGAGCGCGGCGCAGTGGCGGACGTGGCCGTCAGGTAGACGGCGGTGCCCTGCGGCCGGTGCACGCGGGCGGGATTTATGCTCTCCAGCAGCGTCTCCAGTGGCAGCGCGTCCTCCTGCTCGCGCCTGGCCACGGCGGCGCGGCCGGTCAACCACGTCCACATGCAGAGGAAGATTACGGCGGCGATCGCCAGCGGAACCCAGCCGCCGTCGAGGAACTTCAGCATGTTGGAGGAGAGCAGGGCCAGGTCCAGTGTCAAGAAACTGCCGAATACCAGGATGCTGAGTGGCCAGCCCCAGTTCCAGCAGCGCACGGCCAGAACGAAGACGAGTATGCTGGTGATCAGCATCGTGCCGGTGACGGCGATGCCGTAGGCCGCAGCGAGACTGGTCGACGACTTGAACGCCATGATCAGGATCACGACACCCAGCATCTGCAGCCAGTTCACCACCGGCAGATAGACCTGCCCGAACTCGCTGGCCGAGGTGTGCTGGATGTGAACGCGCGGGCTGAGACCCAGCAGGGCCGCCTGCTTGGCCATCGAAAAGGCGCCCGAAATCGTGGCCTGCGAGGCGATCACGGTGGCGGCGGTGGCGAGGCCGACCAGCGGATAGAGCGCCCAGTCCGGGGCGAGCTTGAAGAACGGATTGGCGAGCGCAGACGGATCGCTGAGGATCAGGGCGCCCTGGCCATAGTAGTTGAGGAGCAGGGCCGGGAGCACGAGGCCCAGCCAGGCGAGCCGGATGGGCCGGGCCCCGAAATGCCCCATGTCGGCGTACAGTGCCTCGGCGCCGGTGATGGCGAGCGTAATCGCACCCAGAGCGACGAACGCGACGAACTTTTCGCGCATGGCGAAGCCCACCGCATGGTGCGGCGACAGCGCCGCCAGCACTTCGGGACGCTGCACGATCTGGTGCAGGCCGAGCACCGCCAGCACGATGAACCAGATCAGCGTCACCGGGCCGAACCATTTGCCGATGCCGCTGGTGCCGAAATGCTGGACCGAGAAAAGCGCGACGATGACGCCAATCGCGATCGGTACGACCAGCGGCTGGAAGGCCGGGGTGGCGACGGTCAGGCCCTCGACGGCGCTCAGCACCGAGATGGCGGGCGTCAGCAGGCAGTCGCCGTAGAACAGCGCGGCGCCGGCGATCCCCAGCATGAGATAGAAGCGGCGCCGCCAGGGCGACGAAATGTTGGCCTGGCTGGAGACCAGCGCCATCAGCGCCAACACGCCTCCCTCGCCCTTGTTGTCGGCGCGCATGACCACGGCCACGTATTTCAGAGTGACGACGATGATCAGCGCCCATGTGATGAGCGACAGCATGCCCAGCACATTGTCGGGCGTGGGCTGTATGCCCGTGTATTCGCTGAAGCACTCCTTGACCGTGTAGAGCGGGCTGGTGCCGATGTCGCCGAAGACGACACCGAGGGCGGCCAGGGTCAGCGCCGCGCGGCGCCGCCGTCCGGCGGGTTCGATTGCAGTTCCGCTGGCGGCCATTGTTCCGTCACGTCTCCCCTTCGGACGATTGATCCTACCCGCGATTTCCGGGACGCTGCAGTCCAGAAAGCGTCACAAAGGAGGAAACGATGGCGGACAGTGAAAGTTACAAGAAGGGCAGCGAAATCCGGGCCAGCCTGATGGGCGAGAAGTTCGCCGCGGAAATGAACAAGTCGGTCTACGACGACCCCATGATGCAGAAATTCGGCGATTACGCCCGCGAAGCGGTTTTCGGCATGTTGTGGTCGCGACCCGGTCTCGACCTCAAGACCAGGACGCTGATCTGCGTCATCTCCGACACCGCCCAGGCGCGCTGGCCGGAGCTCGCCATCCACCTTCGCATGGCCCGCCGCCAGGGCTGGACCGAGGATGAATTGTCCGAGGCACTGATGCATCTTTGCGGCTATATCGGCCTGCCGTCGGTGCGCGAGGCGATGCTCACCGCCAAGGAAGTGTTCGAGGAACTGCGCAAGGAAGGCTGATCGGAGGAAAACCTCACCCTGAGGAGCGGCCGCAGGCCGCCTCTCGAAGGGTGGGCACCCGCACTGTGGCTTGTCCTTCGAGACGGCCGCGGCGCGGCCTCCTCAGGACGAGGTAAAATGATGATGCTGATGACGGTGAGCGACCTGCCGCTCGAGAGGATTGCGCGCGGCAAGGTGCGCGATGTCTATGCGGTGGATGCGGACCGGCTTCTGCTGGTCGCGACCGACCGGGTGAGCGCCTACGACGTGGTAATGGCCGAGCCCATCCCGCAGAAGGGCGCCGTGCTGACGCAGGTCAGCGCCTGGTGGTTCCGCCAACTGGGCGACATCGTCGATCATCACATGATCTCGGCCGACGCCGACGAGATCGTGGCCGCCGTGCCCGCCCTCGAGGGCCACCGCGCCGAGATCGCCGGCCGCGCCATGCTCTGCCGGCGCGGCACGGTTTTTCCCATCGAATGTGTGGTGCGCGGCTACATCACCGGCTCGGCCTGGCGCGAATACGCCAAGGCCGGGACGCTGGCCGGCGAGACGCTGCCCACGGGGCTGAAGGAGAGCGGCCGTCTCGATCCGCCGATCTTCAGCCCGGCGACCAAGGCCGAGAGCGGCCACGACGAAAACATCACCATCGCCCAGATGCAGACGGCCCTGGGCGCCGACGTCACCGCCCAGCTCGAAAGGCTGACGCGTCTCGTCTACACGCTTGGCCGCGACGTCGCCCTGAAGCAGGGCATCATCATTGCCGACACCAAGTTCGAGTTCGGGCGCACGGCCTCGGGCGAGATTCTGGTGATCGACGAGGTGATGACACCGGATTCCTCCCGCTTCTGGCCGCTCGACGGCTATGCCGAGGGGCGGCCGCAACCGAGCTTCGACAAGCAGCCTCTGCGCGACTGGCTCGACGTCGAGCGCCATGCCGGCCGCTGGAACGGCGAGGCGCCGGCGCCCCGGCTGCCGCCCGAAGTCGTCGAGGCGACCAGCAAGCGCTATCTCGAGGCTTATCGGCGGCTGACCGGTGCCGAGCTGGCGGGATCGTGACGAATTAGTCGCGCTTGGGCAGGGTGAAGCGCGCGTCGCGCAGCTTCTTCTCCAGTGGTGGAATGCCGGCGGCGTAGTTGCCCTTGGCACATTCGTCCATGGCCACGCCCGCGGAGACGTCAGGAAAGAGCTGGCCGTTGCCCTGACCGCTCAGATAGCGGCGATAGAGACGCGAGAGTTCTGCGCAGTAGGAGGCGTCGTCGGCGAAAGCGGCCGACGGCGCCAGGAGTATTGCCATAAGCGGCAAGAGCTTGCGGAGCATCGGGCGGTCCTAGGCCGTGCCGAGAGGCTCCGCAAGCATTGTGCCTTCAGACTACTGCGGGCTGCGGGCCAGACGGGCGTTGCGCAGCACGAGCCGCTCGCGCACCCACAGGAAGAGGGCGGCGAACGGCAGCCAGCCGATCCAGCGCAGGCCATCGAGGAGGTACTCGCCTTGGGTGGTCGCCATCAAATAGTCGGTCTGGACCTTCCAGAAGCTCGACGCCACCTCGAAGCCCAGCATCCAGATCAGGATTGCCGGCAGCAGCACGGTCAGCGGCTTCATCGACTCGCTCAGCCGCTCGGCGTACCAGGGCGCCAGCGCGATCGAGAATGCCAGCACCGCGAGTACCAGCTTGGAAGCAGGATGGGCCTCGAACCAGGCGACGAGCATCGGCTCGCGCACGATCATCGTGTAGGCCGTCCAGCACAGGACCGCGCCGCCGATCAGAATAACTGACGGATAGCGGTCGACCAGCTTGATCACGAGCTGGCTGCCCCAGACGATGATCGGCACGCTGATGGCGAGGCCGATCAGGATCAGCAGGATCGAGCCGTGCGACGCGCCGCCGATGGCCAGCACGTTGTCGATGCCCATCACCGCGTCGGCGATGACGATCGTGCGAACCGCCGCGGCGAAGCTCGCTGCCGGGGCTTTGACGAGGTGGTTTTCCTCGGCATTCTCCTGGGGCGTGAGCAGCTTGCGCGCGATCCAGACCAGCGCGAGGCCGCCGACCAGCATGAAGCCCGGCACGGCCAGGATGTAGACGACGAGGATGGCCATCAGGGCGCGGATGGCGATGGCGCCGAAGGTGCCCCAGAAGATGACCTTGTTCTGGCTTTCCTTCGGAAGGTTGCGCGCGACCAGGCCTATGATGAGGGCATTGTCGCCCGCCAGCACGAGGTCGATCAGGATGATGGCGAGCAGCGCGGAAAAGAATGCGCCCGAAAACAGTTCGAGTTCCATGAAAGTCTCCAACAACAAATGAATGAGTGCCGTCGCCGCTCACTTCCGGTGGAAGGGGCGGACGCCGGTGTTTTCAGCCAGTCGTCAGAGTTTTATCGGCACCTTCTCGACACCGCCGGGAGCGGCGGGATCGAGCGGCGGGAAGCAGGCGCCGCCCACGATGCGCAGGACCATGATACCTGCGGCCATCACGCTGCCCGCCAGCAGCAACTCGAGAAGATTCCAGTGCCGCATCGCCAGCACGGAGAGCTCGCCACCGAAGTCGAAGAAGGCGAACTCGAGGCCCGCTTCACCGATCCAGTTCGGATCGACGGCATCGCCGAAAGAAGCCAGGATCATGCAGATCACGATCGACGTAACGAACAGTTCGCCGCTCGGAGACACGGTCCGGACGGCGTTGGCGGCGCGGTGCGATCGATGGATCAAGCGCATGGTCGGATCAATCTCCGGCCGGACCGGCCCCGGATCAAGCGTAAAATGACAGGGCCGGCCCGAAATGTCGCAGCCTGTTCAGATCTCCAGACGTCGCAGTCGGAGTGCATTGGCGATGACGCTGACGGAGCTCAGCGCCATGGCCGCGGCGGCAAGAACGGGGCTCAGCGTGATGCCGAGGATCGGGTAGAGCACGCCGGCCGCAATCGGCACGCCCGCCGCGTTGTAGACGAAGGCAAAGAACAGGTTCTGGCGGATGTTGGCCATGGTGGCCCGCGACAGGTGGCGTGCGCGGGCGATGCCCAGCAGATCGCCTTTCACCAGGGTGATGCCGGCGCTCTCGATGGCGATGTCGGTGCCGGTGCCCATGGCGATGCCGACATCGGCGGCGGCCAGGGCGGGCGCGTCGTTGATGCCGTCTCCCGCCATCGCCACGACGCGGCCTTCGGCCTTCAGGCGCTGGACGATCCGCGCCTTGTCCTCGGGCAGTACTTCGGCTTCGATGGCGTCGATGCCGAGCCGGGCCGCGACCGAGGCGGCGGTGCGCCGGTTGTCGCCGGTCAGCATGACAATGTGCAAGCCGGCGTCGCGCAGGTGCTTGAGGGCCTCCGCGGTCGTGTCCTTGATCGGATCGCTCACTGACAGCAGCCCCGCCACCGTGCCATCGATGGCCAGCAGCACGACGGTGGCTCCGTGCTCGCGCAGCGCATCGGCCTTCGCGTCGGCCGCTGCGACATCGATGCCGGCCTCTCGAAGGAACGCTGCGTTGCCCAGGAGCAGACGCCGGCCGTCGACCGTGCCCGATACACCCTTGCCGGCGGGCGAGGCGAAGCCTTCGACGCCTGCCGTCGCCATGCCGCGCGCCCGTGCGCCGGCAAGGATCGCCGCGCCGATGGGATGCTCGCTGCCCCGCTCCAGGCTGGCCGCCAGCCGCAGGATCTCGCCCTCCGGCACGCTGCCCAGCGCGGCGACCGCCGACAGGGTCGGCTTGCCGAGCGTCAACGTGCCGGTCTTGTCGATCACCAGCGTGTCCACCTTCTCCAGCCGTTCGAGCGCCTCGGCGTTGCGGATCAGGATGCCGGCGGCGGCGCCCCGGCCGACGCCCACCATGATCGACATCGGCGTGGCGAGGCCCAGCGCGCAGGGGCAGGCGATGATCAGCACGGAGACCGCCGCCACCAGCGCATAGGAAAGTGCGGGCGCGGGTCCCCAGATCGCCCACGCGGCGAAGGCGGTCACCGAGACCGCGATGACCGCCGGTACGAACCAGCCGGCGACGAGATCGGCGAGGCGCTGGATCGGCGCGCGACTGCGCTGCGCCTCGGCCACCATCTTGACGATGCGCGACAGCATCGTCTCGCTGCCGACCAGCTCGGCCTTCATGACGAAGGTGCCGCTGGCGTTCACCGTGCCGCCGATCACCCTGGCACCTATTGCCTTTGAAACGGGCATCGGCTCGCCGGTGATGGCCGACTCGTCGACCGATCCCGCGCCCTCGATCACGGCACCATCGACCGGCACTCTCTCGCCGGGCCGCACGCGCAGCCGGTCGCCGACCGCGATCTGATCGATCGCCACGTCGACGTCGGCTCCGGCGTCGTCGATCCGCAGCGCCGTACGGGGCGCCAACCCCAGCAGCGCCTTGATGGCGCCGCCGGTCGCGTCGCGGGCCCGTAGCTCCAGCACCTGGCCCACCAGCACCAGCACAACGATGACCGCGGCCGGCTCGAAATAGACCGGCACCGACCCGTCGGCACCGCGCAGGCCGGGCGGAAACAGGCCGGGCGCGATGGTGGCCACGACGCTGTAGATCCAGGCGACACCGGTGCCCAGCGCGATCAGGGTGAACATGTTGAGATGGCCGGTCCGCACCGACTGCCAGCCGCGCACGAAGAACGGCCAGCCCGCCCACAGGACGACGGGCGTGGCGAGCGCCAGCATCAGCCAGGGCGTGAGGGCGTGCGGCAAGAGCCCGTGCAGGTCGAAGAGATGACCGCCCATGTCGAGCGCCACGAGCGGAACGGCGAGGGCGCCGCCGATCCACAGGCGGCGCGTCATGTCGATCAGCTCCTCGTTCGGGCCGTCGTCGAGCGAGATCTCGGCAGGCTCCAGCGCCATGCCGCAGATCGGGCAGCTCCCCGCGCCGACCTGGCGTATCTCGGGGTGCATGGGGCAGGTGAAGACCGTGCCCGGCGCGAGCGGCGGCGCGGGCGGCGCTTCCTCGGGCTTCAGGTAGCGCGACGGCTCGGCGGTGAACTTTTGCAGGCACTTGGGATTGCAGAAGTAATAGGTTTCTCCCTCATGCACAGCGGTGTTCTTTGCGCCTTCGACCTTCACCTTCATCCCGCAGACAGGATCGATGGCGATGCCGGGATCGGCGGCGGGAGCGGGCGAGGGGGAGCAGCAGGCGTGAGTCATGCTTGCTATCTATACCCTACGGGGGTATGGTTCAAGCATGAACGAGAAGCTCAAGAAGTCACAGCTCGCGCGCCTCAGTCGCATCGAAGGGCAGGTGCGCGGCGTGGCCCGCATGATCGAGGACGACCGCTATTGCATCGACGTACTCACCCAGATCCGCGCCGTTCGCGCCGCGCTCGACAAGGTCGAGCAGGAGACCCTGAATGACCATCTGCAACACTGCGTCGCCCACGTCTTCCACGCCGGCTCCGAAAAGGACCGCCAGATCAAGATCGACGAGCTCCTGGAGGTTCTGGACAGTCGTCGCCGCTAGCCTCGTCGTCGCCACCGCCACGGCGCAGGCGCACGGCGGCGCCGAGGAAACGGCCTACGGCAAGCCCGGCGACGGGGCGGGACCGCTCCGCATCGTGCAGGTCGTGATGCGCGAGGAGGGCGACCGCATGCTCTTCCAGCCGGACAAGCTTACCGTGCGGGCGGGCGAGCAGGTACGCTTCCTGCTGCGCAACAACGGGAGGATCGATCACGAATT
>JABMNB010000328.1 GCA_013205335.1 Rhodospirillales bacterium | reverse complement strand
GTCGTCTTCCCGTGACGTGTTGGCCGGCCCTAGTGTGCAGGAATGCAACTTTCGCCCGGCCCGCGATGCTGTCAGCTTTGTGACAAGGCTGTGGCCAGTTGGCTCGGCGTGGCGTGAAGGTTTGGCGATGCGTACGAGGCTGCTGATCGGCTCCCTGGCTCTGATATTATGCTGGTGCGATGCCGCGCTCGCCCAGCGCAGCGGAGGGGTGCTCCGCATCTTTCATCGCGACAATCCGACCAGCGCCTCGATCCTCGAAGAGACCGACGCCTCGACCGTCGTGCCGTTCATGCCGATCTTCAACAACCTCGTCATGTTCGATCCGGCGGCGGCACAGAACACCGACGAGTCGATCATTCCCGACCTTGCCGAATCCTGGTCGTGGAACGACGACAGGACCGAGCTGTCCCTCACCCTGCGCCGCGGCGTGAAGTGGCACGACGGCATGGCGTTCACGTCGAGCGACGTCGAGTGCACCTTCAACCTGCTGACCAACCGGGCGCGCAATCGGCTGCGGACCAACCCGCGGGGTGCCTGGTTCGGCAACGTCAACTTCGTCCGGGCGCGGACCGACTACGACGTGACGATCCACCTCAACCGGCCGCAGCCGTCGCTGTTGCCCATGCTGGCATCGGGCTTCATGCCGATCTTTCCCTGCCACGTTCCACTGGCGCAGATGCGCCTGAAACCGGTCGGTACCGGACCCTTCAAGCTCGAAACCTTCAACCAGTTCGACCGCATCCGGCTGGTGCGCAATCCCGACTATTGGAAGCCCGGTCGCCCCTATCTCGATGCCATCGAGTTCTCCGTGGTCTCCAGCCGCTCGACGGCGCTGCTGAGCTTCGTTGCCGGCCGTTACGACATGACCTTTCCGAGCGACGTCTCGATGACGCAGCTGCGCGACGTCAAGCGTCAGTCGGCGCGCGTGATGTGCGAGGCGACGGCGATGAACAACAACACCAACCTGATGCTGAACCGCGACGCGCCGCCGTTCGACAATCCCGACATCCGCCGGGCCCTCATGCTCGCACTCGACCGTCAGGCGTTCATGGATTCGCTCGTCGAAGGCAGCGGCATGGTCGGCGGCCACCTGCAACCGCCGCCCGAGGGACGATGGGGTATGCCAGCCGAGGCGCTGGCCGGCATGCCGGGTTACGGCGCCAGCCCCGAAAAGAACCGCGAGGAGGCGCGCGAGTTGATGCGCAAGGCGGGCTACGGGCCGGGCAAGCCGCTGCAGCTCAAGATATTCACCCGCGCCGTCTCGCTCTATCGCAGCCCGGCCGCAGTGCTGACCACCCAGCTTCAGGAAATCTTCATCGAGCCGACGCTCGACGTCGTCGAGACGATCCACTGGTTCACGCGCCTGCAGCGCCGTGACTATGCGCTCGCGATCGAGACGACCGGCAACGCCGTCGACGATCCCGACCAGATCTTCTACGAGACGTTTTCCTGCCGCTCGGAGCGCAACTACAATCGCTACTGCAATCCCGAGATCGAGCGCCTGTTCGAGGCTCAATCCTCGGAGCTCGACGTCGAGAAGCGCCGACAGCTCGCCCGGGACATCGACGCCAGGCTGCTGGCCGATGGCGCCCGGCCGCCGCTGATGTGGAACCGCGCCGCGACCTGCTGGCAGCCCTACGTGCAGGGCTACGTGCCGCAGACCAACAGTTCCTACAACGGCTTCCGCTTCGAAGACGTCTGGCTCGACCGTCGCTGAAAAAGACGGTCATTGGAGCGCTCGCCGCCTCCGCCTCAACTGATCTCGTTCTAGGACCGGCGGCGCCTGATCTTCTGCACCGCCTCGTCGAGCGCCGACAGGAAGCGCGAGCGGTCGCGCGCGGCCATCGGCTTCGGCCCGCCCGTCACCTCGCCCATGGCGCGGAGGTTGGACATCAGCTCGCGGCTTGCCATCGCCATGCCGATCGAAGAGGCGGTGAACGGAACGCCGGTGGAACCGATCACCGCCGCGCCCTTCTTGAGGCTGCGATCGGCCAGGGGAATATCCGAGGTGATGACGATGTCGTCGGGCCCGGCCCGCTCGGCGATCCAGTCGTCGGCCGCATCGAAGCCGTCGCTGACGACGACGCGCTCGATGCGCGGATCGCGCGGCACGTTGATGTAGGCGTTGGCCACGACGAAGACCTTGAGCCCGTAACGCTCCGCCACGCGATAGACCTCGGCCTTCACCGGGCAGGCATCGGCATCGATATAGATTTCGATAGTTCGCTCCCTGAAATCACGCCACTGCCGGCGCTTGTCGACCGCCTACCCTCCTCCCATCATCACCTCGTGGGAGAAACAGGAAAATGCGAAATCTCGTGAGACTGATCGTTGCAGCCGCTCTGGTGCTTACGCTCGCCGTCCCGGCCGCCTGGGCGCAGACGTGGCCCACGAAGCCGATCAAGCTGATCAACGGCTTCCCACCGGGCGGCGGCGCCGACATCCTGGCACGGCTGGTGGCGGAGCGGCTGAGCGCGGCGCTCGGCCAGCAGATGCTGGTCGAGAATCGCACCGGCGCCACCGGCATGATCGCGGCGCAGTCCGTCGCGGCGTCCCCGCCCGACGGCTACACGCTGCTGCTCTACACGATGAACATGGCCTGCACGTCGCCGGTCATGCCGGGCAACAAGATCAACATCGATCCCGACAGGGATCTGATGCCGATCGTGATCATCGCCGGTCTCGACAACCTGCTCTATGTCTCGCCGAAGACGGACTTCAAGACGGTGAAGGACGTGATCGAGGCCGCGAAGGCCAACCCCGGCAAGCTCACCTATGGCTCGTCGGGAGTCGGCGGTTCGTATCATCTGTGGGCTGCGCAATTCAACACCATGGCCAATATCGAGATGCTGCACGTGCCGTTTCGCGGCGGACCGCCGGCCATTGCCGAGATCGTGGCGGGGCGCGTGGACATGATGTTCGGCAATCTCGCGGAAATCCTGCCGCACATCAGGTCCGGTGCGGTCCGGGCTGTCGCCTTTACCAGTGTGCCGCCATCACCGGTGCTGCCCGGCGTGCCGACGATCGCCCAATCGGGCCTGCCCGAATATCGCGCCGACAACTGGTTCGGCCTCGGCGCAGCGGCCGGCACCCCACCCGAAGTGATCGACCGCCTGAACGCCGAGGTGAACAAGCTGGTGAAGGATCCGGCATTCGCCGAGAAGCTGATTTCGCTCGGCTTTCAGCCGACCGGCGGGAGCGTCGACGAGATGAAGGCCACCATCCAGCGCGACCGCGCGAAGTGGAAAATCGTCATCGACGCCAACAACATCCGCGCCGAATGACGGGTCGCGCTTCGGACACCGGCTGATCGCCGGTGCGGCGAGCCCGATCGTAGCGGGCGATGAGCCGCCCGCCCTGAGGTCCGACGGCTCAGGAGCCCGCGCCCTGGAGCCCTCCGATCTCAGCTCAGGACGGCGACTTTCTTGCGCTCGATCAGGGCGAAGTCGATGGCCGCCCCGAGGCCCGGTCCGCTCGGCACGCCAACCATGCCGTCGCGTCCGACGACGATGTCGTGCTCAAGGCCGTATTTCTGGGCGCCATCGGGCAGCAGCACCTCGAAGAACTCGGTGTTGCGGATCGAGGCGATGACATGGAGGTTCGCCACGTTGTTCAGCGAATTGCCGCCGTGGTGTACCTCGTAGTTCATGCGGAAGGCCTCGGCGAGATGTGCCGTCTTGACCAGCGTGGTGATGCCGCCCTTTACGGCCACGTCGCCGCGCAGGTAATCGGTCGCCTTTTCCATGATCCACGGCTGGTAGGAATCGAGGCCGGTCTGCGGATACTCGGTTGCCATGATGGGGATCGAGAGCTGCTGCTTCAGCTTGGTGTAGTTGTAGATGTCCTGGTCGGCCAGCGGATCCTCGTACCAGTAGAAACCCATCTCCTCGACGGCGCGGCCGACCCGGATGGCCGCCGGGTAATCGTAGCTCCAGGTCGAGTCGAGCATGATCGTGTAGTCGCCGACGGCACGGCGCACCGCCTCGCAGACCTTGATGTCTTCCTTCCAGCGCGTCGGCGGATGGATCTTGTAAGCGGCCCAGCCATATTCCTTGAAGCGCATCGCTTCCTCGGCATATTCGGCGGGCGAGGCCAGCACGGCTGAACTCGCATAGGCCGGCACGGTCTCGCGATAGGTGCCGAGCAGGCGATGGATCGGCTGGCCCATCGCCTTGCCGACCAGGTCCCACAGCGCCACGTCGACCGCGCCGATGGCACGCACGCCGGCCGAGCGCTGTCGTTTCCAGATTTCCTGGTTGATGTGTTCGCGCTGGAACGGGTCCTTGCCGATCAGCACCGGCTTGAGGTGCGAGATCAGCCCCTGCCCGTCTGTGGTCGCGGGATTCATCGCCGAGCCGAGGAAGGCGTGCCCTTCCAGCCCCTCGTCGGTGATGAGGCGCAGCAGTCCAAGCGCGCTCTTGCCCGAGAAGCGGCCGGTATGCGCACCGTAGGTCGTGGGCGGGATGTCGTCCCAGGCGAACAGCGTCAGCGTGACGTCGGTGATCTTCATTCCCTGATCTCCCAGACCCGCCGCTCCGTGCTCTGCGGGTCGATGTCGAGGTGGCAAACCGTATCGAATATCATGGTGGCGCGCATGCCCGTCGTATGGGCGGGCCATACCGGCAGCCCGGCATGTCCGGGCGTGCCGTTCCGCGCGAAGGCGATCCACGAGCGGCTCATCGCTTCGCCGAGCGGCAGCCGCGCGGGATCGTCGCCGGTCAGCTCCGCCGATTCGAGGTTGGAGAAGACGAAGGGAATCTCGAGCGTGTGACAGGACCGCAACCGGCCACCCAGGACCGGCGTCTCCCAGGCGAAGAGATAGACGAACACCGGAGCGGCCTCCTGCGCCAGCTTGCGCTCCGCCATCACGAGCGAGGGCGCGCGGATACCCTGGTCCGAGACGATGGCGATCGCGATCTCGTCGGGCCTCAGCTTCGGCTGGGCATTTCGATAGACGGCGACGATCTCGGCCGCCCGGTCGCCGAGATAGGGCGTCAGCGAGTCGGGCAGGCTCTCGAAGGTGGCGTCGGCGACCCACGGCAGGTGACCCAGGAACAGGGTCATCTCGTCCTTGTTGCTGCCGATCATCAGCGGCACGTTGATCGAAGGCAGCGGCGCGTGGGGTGCGAACGGGCCGCCCGAAAACAGCGTGCCGTCGATCACCGGGTTGAAGCCGAGCCGCCGCCGGTCGGCGAAGGCGGCGCGACTGACGCCCGCCAGCACCCTGACCTGTGCTTCGAGGAGCTTCGCTGCCGGCAGGTCGCGCAGCTCGCCGGCGCTCGCGGCATCGAGGCCGAGATGCTCCAGCATCTGGCGCGCCGTCCGGGTGCCGTCCTCGCGGTTGGCCATCTGCACGGCCGGTCCGCTCTGGACGATCGCCTTGTGGAACAGGCCCTTTGCCGGTGGCATCGCCATGAGAACACTCACCTTGGCGCCGCCCCCCGATTCGCCGAAGACGGTGACGTTGTGCGGGTCGCCGCCGAAGCGGGCGATGTTGTCGCGCACCCATTCGAGCGCCGCCACGATGTCGAGCATGCCCGCGAGGCCCGAATGCTCGAAGTCGCCGGCGATCTCCTCGACGTGCAGGTAGCCCAGCGCGCCCAGCCGATGGTTGAACGAGACGACGACGACATCGTCGAGCCGGCAGAGATTGGCTCCGTCGGACCACGGTGAAGACCCCGAGCCCGTGATGAAGGCACCGCCATGACACCAGAACAGCACCGGTCGCGCCGATCCCTCGCGGCCCGATGTCCAGACATTGAGATAGAGACAATCCTCGTCGAGCTTCTGCTTGCCGGCCAGCGTGAAGAGGCGCAGCAGATCTTCCGGCAGGGCGAAGACATTCGCGCTCTGGATGGCCATGTTGCCGTAGTCGATGGCGTCGCGGACGCCGGTCCACGGCTTGGGCCTGCGGGGCGGCCGGAAGCGCAGGTCGCCGAGCGGCGGCTCGGCATAGGGAATGCCCTTGAAGATTTCGACACCGCGGTCGCGGATGCCGCGGACGCTCCCGGCGTTGGTATCGACGACGATTTCCTTTGTCATGAATCCAGTCTAGCGCGAACGGGCGGGCCGGCGCTGCGGCTGCACCGCCTCAATTTCGCTGGGCTGCCCCGCCACCAGCCCCCGCAAGCCACCTGCCGGGAGATGCTCATCAACCTACCATCCGGCGCCGGTTGGCCATAGACTGCCGCCATGATCGACAAAGCCCGAGCCCAACTTGCCCCCACCGGCGTCCTGCGCGCCGGGATCAACCTCTCCAACTTCCTGCTGGTCACCGGCCGCAGCGAGAAGTCCGAGCCCATGGGTGTCGCGCCCGACATGGCGCGCGAGATCGCGGCGGCGCTGGGCGTGCCCGTGGCCTACGTTACCTTCAAGTCGCCCGGCGAACTCGGCGACCAGGTCGGCAAGGACGTGTGGGACATCGGCCTGATCGGCGCCGAGCCGCAGCGTGCCGAGAAGATCCAGTTCACCGCCGCCTATGTCGAGATCGAGGCGACCTACATGGTGCCCGAGGGCTCGCCGATCAAATCGATCGCCGACGTCGACCAGAAGGGCGTGCGCATCGCCGTCTCCGCCCGCTCCGCCTACGATCTCTGGCTGGTGAACAACATCAGGAACGCGACGCTGGTCCAGGTGAGCGGCCTCGACGCCGCCTATGAGAAGTTCATGGCGGACAAGCTCGACGTGCTGGCGGGGCTCCGTCCCGGCCTTCTCAAGGATGTCGAGAAGGCGCCGGGGCTGAAGATCCTCGATGGCAAATTCACGGCGGTCCAGCAGGCCGTCGGCACGGCCAAGCCCAATGTCGAGGGCGCGGCCTTCCTCGCCGCCTTCGTCGAGCAAGCGAAGAAGTCCGGCATGGTCCAGAGCTTCATCGACCGTCACAAGGTCAAGGGTCTGTCCGTCGCGCCGACCGCCTGAGCGTCCATGGAACTGAACGTCAAGACGCTCTACCTGATCGGCGCCATCGTCACGTTCTGCGGCGCAGGGGCGGCGTTCCTGACGTGGTACCACCATCGCGAGGCGCCGGGGCTTCGCGCCTGGACGGCAGCCCTGCTGCTGACCAGCTTGGGCGCCCTCATCCTGCGCTTCCGCACGTCCCAGGAGGACGTGACGCTGGGTCTGGCCGCCGACATGGTGATCGTCACAGGCTTTGCCGTGATGTGGCTCAGCCTGCGCTTCGCCAACCACGATCGCAAGGATCTGGTCCGGCTGGTCGCCTTCTCCATCGCCATCAGCGTGGCTTTTCTCGCCGCCTTCATCGTGCTGCGCGCGATCGGCGCGGGGCGACAGGCGGCGTCGATTCCCTTCTCGCTGTTCCTCGGCCTGCTGGGACTGGCCTCTGCCTGGGAGATCTGGGAGGGCCGCCGCAGGGACGATCTGCGCAGCCGCCTGCCGGCGGCGCTCGCCTTCGTCGGCCTCGGCATCGCGCGTGTCTTCCGCGCCGGCGTGCTGGGTTTCGAGGTGATCCATGTCCTGCCGCCGGGCGCGGCGGCGGCGACGCATCGCTACACGCTTTACGCCACCATCGTGTTCACCCTTGTAGTGACCTATGGGCTGGTGATCATGGCCACCGAACAGGCCGTGCGCCGCGAGGCGATGCAATTCGCCGAGCGCTGACGCCGGGAGTTCGGCACCAACGCACCAAGGGTCCTCTCCGGTCGGTCGAGGGGCCGCCAGGCGACCTGTTGGTTTGGCAGGCCCGTGAGCGGTGTTTCCCCGACAGGGCCTGTTCCTGCTTCATATGGGTCTGATCGAGACTGGCCCGGAAGGCGAGGCCATCACGGCGCCCGGCCGCGAGCCGCCGATCTCGGACCGTTAATACTAGCCGCCAGTGGCCGTGACACATCCCGGGTCGACCGCCGCCTTGACGATCTTGATGAATGCCTCGAGCGGGCAGGCATCGTTGACCTGATCCGCCGCACAGGCCGGCAGCGCCACCTGCACCATGCCCGGCGGATCGCGGTAGTTGAGCGGTGCGCGACGGCGCATCTCGTCGAGCGTCTGCGCATAGTAGGCGATCCGCACGAAACGCTTGCCGCTCCGGACTTCATTGAACTGCTCGAACGCCAGTGCCCCGCCCGGCGACGCCTCGCCCGCCAGAAAGCCGGGTATCTGCCAGCTGAGATCGAGCAGCGCGGCCACGTTGTGGATGTTGCTCTCATGACCCACCAGAAAACCCACGCGCACCGGCTGGCCCGTGGCGGCATGCCCCGGGAAGCTGTGGCCGTTCAGCAGGATGGCGCCGATCTGCGACAGCAGATTGGAACCACGTTGCTGGGCGATCGGCCTGGTTTTCCGCGTGAGATTCTGATCGAGTTGGTGAAGCGTCATGAGTTCGAGCAGCGTCGCGTCATGGGCCAGCCGGCCCCAGGCCACCTGGTCCGTGGGCAGGCCCTCGGCCGACTGCATGAGGAAATTTTCGGCAGCCGTGGAGGCGTAGCCGATCGGACCCTCGAGCCGAACCCAGCCGTCGGAGTCGCCCCCGAGGCTCGACGGCTTGCCCCTCTCGCCACAGCTCCCGCCGCCCACCGACGTGGTGGTATCGGCCGGACACAGGACGGACTGCATCATCGAGAGCTGCCCGGCGTAGTCGCGCTGCACCGAGGCGAAGCTGCCGCCCAGCCGCGCCATGATGGCCGCCCGGTTGGCGGCGAGATTCATGGGGCAGGACGCCGTCGGCTGCGGATGGAAGAGCGGATCGGGCAGGGTGAAGTTCGCCTGGTTGCGCAGCGGCAGGTAGGCACAGCCCGGATACATGCCGGCCAGGATCGCGGCGCCCGAGGTGCGCGTGCGCTGGGCGAGGTCGGTCCATGCCGCGACCGTCCCGGCGGTCGGACAATCGTCGGCCTGGACCAGGCCACGCCCGCCATAGAGCACGCGGTAATAGCCGCCCATCAGCCGCATCAGCTCCTCGCCGCGGGGCGACAGGAAGCCGGGCTCGACCTGCCAGGTGGGCCAGGCAGTTGCACTGTATCTGTCGAGCTGTTCGTTGGTGGCGGTCGGCGAGCGCACGCCGTGCCGGCTCAGCACCACGGCCCGTTCGATCTGCCAGCCCGGCGGGGTCGGCAGGATGTCAGCGGTGGCCGGCGCCAGGGCCGCCACGAATGAGGCAACGAGGACGACGGTAAAGACGCGAATGCTCATGGTGCTCCCCCGGGGCCGCACTATGCCGTCTCCGGGTCCCGCCCGTCATCCATTCCGTGCTGGAATTCCCGCCATGCCCGCCCAATGGACGATCTCGCAGGCCGACCGGCGGTCGTCGCCCTCGCGGGACGCCCGCGTGGATCGAATTCCAGAAGTGGAGTCCGCCCCCTACATCGCGGCGGGAAGATCTTTCAGCGCCTGCTTGGCCACCGGCATCATCTCATCGCAGAAGGCCTTCTTGTTCCTCTCCGCTTCCTTCTCCATCTCGGCGTAGGCCTTGTCGAGCTTGCGGTCGGCGATGTTGAGCTGCTGCTCGGCCCAGTCGATCCAGAACTCGAGACGCTTCTCCTGGTCCCTGGTCATGTCGAGGTCGCAGGTGTCGACGGCAACGGAAACGGCGTAGAGGCCGATCACCATCTTCTCGGCGTCCTCCCTCTTGAGCGTCGTCTGGGCGGAAACCGTCACGACCGGCAACACGAGCAACGCGAGCGAACAGACGAACATACGAAACATTGAAATCTCCACCGGCTTTGCGGGATGCCGCATGTCGCGGCGCCCCGAATTACGGGCCGAATCCTACTTCAAAGTCCTGGTGAGCGTATCTCGGCATTTGACAGTTTGGAAGCCGGACAACCTTTTTCGGCTGCCTCGGCCAGCTTGTCGAAAGTCTCCTGGTCGAGGTTCGGCACTTCGGCGACCAGGGTCAGCGCCGACTTGCCGATCTTGAAGCCCGTGCCGTCCTTGCCCGTGCCGCGCCATTCGGCCTTTGCCTTGCGGATCATCTGTCGTCTCCCATCGGGTGGTGGATGGCCGACCATGCCCCGGGGCTTATGACAGAAAGAATTCCTCCCATGACACAGGGTGATGAAACCAAGTCGGCTATCGTCGCTACCTGCCCGCGCTGCTAGTCTTCGCCATCGGGCGAGGGGGAAAGTTTGATGCGGATTGCCTTTGCGGCGCTGGTGTCGGCGCTGCTGTTGATCGGGTTCGCGAGCGGCGCTTCGGCCCAGAACGGGCTGGAGCGCTTCGAGAAGGAGATCAAGCCCCAGCTCGAGAAGCTCAGCTATGCCAGCGCCCAGCCGCTCGGCGCCTCGGGCTTCATCCTGAACGGTGTCGTCGCGGTCGTCCCGGCCAGCGCCGCGACCGGCGACAAGGAAAGCACGATCAGGATCGACAGGATCACGGTCGAGGACCTCGACTTCGAGCGCCTCAAGGCGGATACCAGTCCCGATCTCGCGCTGCGCTTCGCCAGGCTCAAGGTGGAGGGCATGACGGGCGACGACGAGATGTACACCGCCCTCGCAGCCTATGGCGTGCCCAAGGTGCCGCTCGACATCGCGCTCGATTATCGCATCGATCCGGCCGTCCGGGTGCTGACCCTCAACAGGCTGGAAGTGACCCTGCGGGGCCAGGCGCGCCTTGCGCTGTCGATGATCCTCGACGGGGTGAGCGACAAGACCGACATCGACGCGGCCAGGGACGAGGGCCGGCTGCGCAGCGCGTCCTTCACGATCGACGACAAGGAGCTGCTGGCCAAGCTCATCCCCGCCGTCGCCAGCGAGGAAGGTCTCAAATCCGAGGAACTGATCACGACCGCGCTCGACGCGCTGGCCGGCTTCGCCCGGGTGCAGACCGGGGAGACGCTGAAGGCGCTCGACGCCTTTGCCTCCTTCGTCGGCGACTGGAAGGCGCCCAAGGGCCCGCTGGTGCTGGGCCTGAAGCCCACCAAGACCGCGGGCCTCGAGGACATCGACAAGATCATGGTGCCCGACGCGCTGTCGACCATCTTCGGCTTCACCGCGACCTATCCCGGCGCGCGAGCCGGGGCGGCGAAGGCCGGCTCCACGGCAAAGTAATCAGGCAAGACGCAGGAGGAGGAAAGAATGAAACGGCGTTCCCTGCTGGCCGGCGCAGCAATGCTGCCGTTCGGCGTTCCGCTCGCGGCCCAGGAGGCCTATCCATCGCGGCCCCTCACCATGATCGTGCCCTTCCCGCCCGGCGGCGTGGCCGACATCACGGGCCGGCCGACGGCGCATGTGATGGGCAAGCTGCTCAAGCAGTCGGTCGTCGTGCAGAACAGGGGCGGCGCCGGCGGATCGGTGGGCACGGCCCAGGCCGCACGCTCCGCACCGGACGGCTACACGATCCTGATGGCGCTGTCGTCGATCTCGGTCCTGCCGGTGGCCGATCGCCTGCAAGGCCGCCCGCCGGCCTATGAACTCGAGCAGTTCGCGCCCATCGCCCTGATCAGCGCCGATCCCACGGTTCTGGTCGTGCGCGAGGATGGGCCCTACAGGACGCTGAAGGATCTGGTCGAGGCCGCGAAAGCCAGGCCCGGGACGATCAATTACGGCTCGTCGGGCGTCTACGGCACGCTGCACGTGGCGATGGAAATCTTCGCCGATGCCGCCGGCATCAAGCTGTTCCACATTCCCTATCAGGGTGGCGGACCTGCGGTCGCGGCGCTGCTCGGCGGCCAGATCGACGCGCTGGCCTCAGGGCCGTCGGCGGCCATGGGACAGATCAGGGCGGGGAAGATGCGGGCACTGGCCGTATGGGGCGACACGCGCCTCGCGTCGCTGCCCGACGTGCCCAGCATGAAGGAGCTGGGCTACGACGCCACTTTCTACATCTGGTCGGGACTGTTCGCGCCGGCAGCCACGGCGCCGCCAATCCTCGCGACACTGCGCGACACCGTCCGGCGCACGGTCGAGGATGCGGAGTTCAAGGAAGCGATGGCGAAGGTCCAGACGCCGATCGCCTATCTCGACGCCCCCGAGTTCAAGACCTTCCTCGACCGCGACGCGGCGCGGCTGAAGATCGCCGTCGAGCGAATCGGCAAGGTGCCGGAGAACTGATTTCTCCGCCATCAAGCCGCGCCGGATGCCAGGCCGAGTATCGCAAGACCGGCCGGCCGAGCTTCGAGGGAACCGGCGCCCTTCACCGGCGCAACGGCATCGTGCGTCCTCGCCTCGAACACGTGCACCGCCTGGAGGCGATACGGCGTGCAACCTCGTTTCCCTTCCCGGCGTTTATCGGCAGCGATCGCCTTTTCGACGATTGCAAGCGAGGAGAGTGACGATGACGTTCCAGGCAGCCGATCCGCCGCGGGAAATCCCATCCGTCCCACCCGTGCCGGGCAAGGCCGAGCCGATACCGCCCGAGATGCCGATGCAGCCCGGGATACCCATGCCGGAAGATCAGCCGACGCCGGTGCCGCATCCGCAGGGCCCGCCGGGCCCTGTCGCCTGAGGAGTGCGTTACTCTCTCACCAGGCGGGCGAGGGAGGACGCACGACAGTCGACGAAGAACGAAGCCCCGGATCGTGAACCTCAGGCAAACGTCGCACCGCGAGTCTCACTGACGGATCGGTAACCGAGTCACCTGCAATCGCTTGTCGAAATTGCGGCCCCCATAGAGGATGCTTCATCTGCAATCCTGTTTTGGAGAAACCTCACGATGAACTTCGAGGCACTGGCCGCATCCTGGGCGCCGCGTCTGCTCAGCATCCTGCGCATCATGACGGGCCTTCTTTTCCTGCAACATGGCACCGCCAAGCTCCTGAAAATCCCCGTCGTCCCGATGTTCGCCAACCTCAACCTCATGACGCCCCCTGGCATCGCCGGAGTCCTCGAACTGGTTGGCGGTGTACTGATGATCCTCGGCCTGTTCACCCGCAGCACAGCCTTCGTGCTGTCCGGCTTGATGGCCGCCGCCTATTTCATGGCCCACGCCCCGCGCGGCTTCTACCCGATCCTCAATGCCGGCGAGCTGGCGATCCTCTTCTGCTTCGTCTTCCTCTACTTCGCCGCCGCGGGCCCCGGCCCCTGGAGCATCGACGCCGCGTGCCGGAAGTAGCGCTTAACGCGCCTTCGCCAAGACGCTATGGAACGTCGGACGGCTGCCTCGTGCAGTCGTTTCGCCGTGTGCACGGCGACAAGAATCAGGAGGATCGCTCATGTCCCAGCCGGTTTCGATCAACCGCCGCCGCTTCGCTGCCCTTGCCGGCGTGGCTGCTCTCGCCGCCCCGATGGTTGCGCGCGGCCAGCCCCGCTGGAAGCCCGACAAGCCGATCACGATCTACAATCCCTTCGCGGCTGGCGGCGTCACCGATGTGCACATGCGCCTGCTCGGCGAGACCGTGGGCAAGATCCTGGGCCAGCAGATCATCATCGACATCAAGCCGGGCGCCGCCGGCACGCTGGCGCCGGCCATGCTGCTCAATGCCAAGCCCGACGGCCAGACGCTGGCCGTGATGAGCATCAACACGCTGCGCTATCCGCATTATCAGCAGACCAGCTGGAATCCGCTGACCGACTTCACCTACATCACCGGCCTGTCGGGCTACACGATGGGCATCGTCGTGCGCTCCGATTCTCCGTGGAAGACGTTCCAGGACATGATCGCCGCCGGCAAGAAGGATCCGGACAAGTATAATTTCGGCACCTCGGGCGTCGGCGGCACCGGCCAGCTCATGATGATCGAGGTCGAGCAGGCCACCGGCGCAAAGTTCACGCACGTTCCCTACAAGGGCGGCGCGGAATGGATGCAGGCGCTGATGGGTGGCGAGATCCAGTTCATCGCCGACGCCGCGCAGTGGGCGCCCTTCGTCGACGACGGCAAGTGCCGCGTCCTGGCCTTCGCGACCGAGAAGCGCATTCCGCGCTACCCCGACACCCCGACGATGATCGAGCTCGGCGTCAACGTGGTCGGCCAGAGCCCGTACGGCCTGCTCGGCCCCAAAGGCATGCCGCCGGAGATCGTCGATTCTCTCTACCAGGCGTTCAAACAGGCCTCGGCCGAGCCGAAGGTGCTCGAGTATCTCGCGAAGTTCATCCAGGTGCCGTGGGACAAGAACCCCGCCGAGTTCCGCGCCTTCGCCGAGAAGTACTATGTCGACGTGAAGCCCCTGCTCGTCAGGGCCGGGCTCGCGAAGTCCTGAACGGGAGAAAGCCATGGCGCTGAAGAAGGTGGCCCTCGAGATCGGCATGGGCACCGATATCAGGGGCGGCGACTACACCAAGGCCGCGGTCCGCGCCCTGCGTGACGCGCTGTGGCACAACTCGCTCACCGTCGCCACGGCGCTCGGCAAGTCGAGCGACGACATGGTGGTCGAGGTCCTGATCGGCGTACCCCGGCCTGACCAGGTCGACACCGCGCAGGTGCTCGCGGTCCTGCCGCACGGCACCGGCACCGTGAAAGTGGTCGAGGGTGGCCTCGAGATTGCCAACGAAGCCGGCACGGACAAGACGGTGATCGCGCAGGCGGCCGCCATCGTCCGGCTCGACCTGTGAGGGAGCCAAGACCATGACCGCCAGGCGCGTGATCCTCGAACTCGGCACCGGCAACGATCTGCACGGCGGCGACTACACCAAGGCCGCCCTGCGCGCGGTACAGGACGCCCTGCACCATTCGTCGCTCGCGATGATCCGGGCGCTCAAGATCGACACCAAGACCGGCATGTTCGTCGACGTCACGATCGGCGTGCAGAAACCCGAAAAAGTCGATGCCGAGAAGGTGAAGGCCTCCCTGCCGCACGGCATCGTGACCGTGAAAGTCGTAAAGGGCGGGCTGGACGTGGCGGACCCCGAGAACAACGATCCGGCGGTGATCGCCAGCGCCGCCATCGCGGTCCGCATGGAGATTCCCTGAGGCGGGAACGCAATAGCATATGACTCAAGGGTCCTTCGCTTCGCTCAGGATGACGATTTTGCTGGGATTGGCGCAGTGCGTCGATGCAGAAAAAGTTGTCATCCTGAGCGAAGCGAAGGACCTTTCCCTGTCTTCAAAGCACGCACGGCACGGGCATTCGGCGAGATGTGATTACCCAACATAAAGGAGTGCACGCCATGCTGCTCTACGAACACCCGCTTTCGTCCTATGCCCAGAAGGTGAAGATCGCGCTGCGCGAGAAGGGCCTCGACTTCACAGTCGAGACGCCCGCGGCGCTGGGGACCGGTACGGCCGGCGGCGCGTTTGCGGCGGCCAGCCCGCGCAACGAGGTGCCGACGCTGATCGACGGCGAGGCGCGCATCTTCGATTCGACGATCATCCTCGAGTATCTCGAGGACAGGTATCCCTCCCCGCCTTTGCTGCCGCGCGATCCTGCAGCACGCGCCGAGGCGCGGATGATCGAGGATCTCTGCGACACGCTCTACGAAGCGGTGAACTGGGGCTTGAGCGAGATCCGCTGGTTCAAGCGTGCCGAAGGCGATCAGGCGGAGAAGATGAGGGCCACTGCCGCGCGGCAGACCGCCGAACTCCAGACTTGGCTGACGGGCAAGCTCGGCGATCGGCCGTGGTTCAACGGCGAGAGCTTCGGCTGGGCCGATCTCAGTGTTGCGCCGTACCTCAATCGCTCGTTCTTCTACGGGTTGGGGACGCCGGCAGGGTCATCGCTGGCGACGTGGCGCGAACGGCTCATCGAACGTCCGTCGGTTGCCGCGACCTTCAAGGAGTTCGAGGCCGCGGCCGCCGGCATGGCAAACGCGGCCGAGCGGCTCGCGTCGGGACAGATCCGACGCGAATACCGCGATCATCGCCTGGAATGGATGATGAAGTCGGGCGGCCAGCAGGTCGTTCTCGACGGCTTGGCCAGGAACAACATCCGCTTCACCTGGCCATAAGAGCCCGTCGTCTTGAGCGGAGCGCCCCCTCGGGAGACCTCGGGGCAGGCTCCGTCGCGTAGTCGAAAGACCTCTTTTCGCTTCGACAAGCCGTGCGTCGGAATAGGTCCTTCGACTGCGCCGCCCTATGGACGGCTCGCTCAGGACGACGGGGCTATTGATTACCCGCGCGCGGCGCGGCCCATGAACAGGAGGCCGGCGCCCGCAATCACGGCAACGATGCCGGCGATGGTCGGAATGGGAATGGTACGCTGTTCGTCGGCCGTGATCTTGAGCGGGCCGGCATCGACGATGGTCTTGCGCTCGGTGAAGGAGATGTTGTCGATCGCCAGGCCGGCGATGCCGATCGCGATCAGAAGGACACCCAGAATTGCCATCGGCTTCATGCCGTAAACTCCCTTATGGTTCCCCGGACAACGCAAAAAGTCGTCCGGGGTTGCCGAGCGGGAGTTCAGGCCTTGGACCGGACCAGCATCGCC
>JABMNB010000327.1 GCA_013205335.1 Rhodospirillales bacterium | reverse complement strand
GCCCGTCGGGCACGATCGCGCCTTCGGCGTCGTGCAGGGTCAGCGCGATCTCGATTCGCTCCCCCGCGACGCCGGGCACCGCCAGATCATGGCGATAGGCGTTCGCCAGTGTGCCGAAATAGAACGGGCCGATCGTCTGCGACGGCGTCAACGCCCGGCTCATACATTCTCCATCGGCGTGGCCTCGCGGCCGCGCAGCACGATGTCGAAGCGATAGGCCAGCGCCCATCCGGGCTGCGTGCCTTCCATGTCGAATTCCGCCTGCAGCCGGGCGCGCGCGCCCTCGGGCACCGAATTGTAGATCGGGTCGAAAGCCAGCAGCGGATCGTTCTGGAAATACATCTGCGTGATCAGGCGCGTGGCGAAGGCCGGTCCGAACAGCGAGAAGTGGATGTGCGCCGGCCGCCAGGCATTGTGATGGTTTCCCCAAGGATAGGCACCGGGCTTGATGGTCACGAACCTGTAGGCGCCGTCGGCATCGGCGCGCGCTCGTCCGCCGCCGTGGAAATTCGGATCGAGCGGCGCATCGTGCTGGTCGCCGGGATGGTGATAGCGGCCGGCCGCGTTGCATTGCCAGATCTCGACCAGCGCCTCGGGAACCGGCCTGCCGTCCTCGTCGAGCACACGCCCCTGCACGATGATCCGTTCGCCCAGAGGCTCGCCCATGTGCCGGCGCGTGAGATCGTTCTCGGCCGCATCGAGCCGGTCCCCGCGCAACAGAGGTCCGGTGATTTCCGACAGCGAGTGCGGCAGCACGATCGCGGGCTTCGAGGGTGATCGGCTGACCGTGGATTTGTAAGCAGGCGAGCGGTTGGGCGGATGATGCTGCCCCGCCGCGGCCCGGCGGTACGTTTCCTCTTTCATGCCGCCGAGCTTAGCGCCCGCTCAGGCCGCGCGCACCTCCAGCCCCTGCGGCGTGGCGCGGTAGCCGGTCAGGGTCCGCTCGGCAAAGCCCAGCCGCCAGTCCAGCATCTTGCGGGCATAGTCGGCGACCGTCGCGGCGTAAGCGGGATCGGCGGCGCAATTGACGAACTGGCCGGGGTCCTTCGCGAGGTCGAACAGGAGCGGCGGCAGGGCGGCGAAGTGCACGTACTTGAACTTCTCGTCCTGCACGACGGCGAGCGAGCACTTGTCCATCGGCACGCCCAACGCCGATTCAGGCTTGCTGTAGTGAAGGTCTCGGAAATCGAATTCGTAGTGGACCTCGGTGCGCCAGTCGGCAGGCACCGTGCCCTCGCAGAAGGGCAGCAGCGAGCCGCCGTCGCACTGGCGGGGCACCGGCAGCCCCATCCATTCCAGGATGGTCGGCATGGTGTCGACGGTTTCGGTGAAGCGCTCGACGATGCTGCCGCGGGCGCCATCGGCCTCAGCCCGCGGGTCGCGGATGATCATCGGGATGCGATAGGATTCGTCGAAGTAACCGATCTTGCCCAGCAGGTGATGGTCACCGCCCTGCTCGCCATGATCGCAGGTGAAGATGATCAGCGTGTCGTCCCACTGGCCCGTCTGCTTCAGATAGTCGAACACGCGGCCCAGATGATCGTCGATCTCGCTCATCAGGCCGCAATAGGTGGCGCGCATCTGCGCGACCTCGGCTTCGCTCATGTCCGAGGCGAGGTCCTGGCCGTCCTGGAAGAAGCTCGCCTGCTTCACGTTGCGCACATAGTAGTCGAGCAGGGCGTTCTGCCGGCCCTCTTCGGCGGCGGACGCCGCACGAACCGGCTTCGGCATGTCCTCGGGCCGGTACATGCTGTTGTAGGGTTCGGGCGCGATGAACGGCGGATGCGGGCGGTAGTAGCCGAGATGCAGGAACCACGGCTTGCCGGCGCGGCCACGCAGATAGTCGAGCCCGCGCTCGGTGAACCAGGCCGTGTCCGACAGCTCCCTGGGAATGACGGCCGGCCGCGCAGTCGCGCCGGCGCCCGGCGCGCCTTTGGGCAGCCAGATCTCCTCGCGGGTCTTCGGCAGCTCGAAGCCCTGGCTGGCGACCCAGCCGAAATAGGCATCGCGGTTCTCGAAGGCGCCGACCGAATGGAAGCCTTCCATGATGTCGCCCAGCACGAAGAAGCGCGGATCGGCGGGGGCGGTGTGGCGCGGATCGGGCGTCGTCGTCGTGTAGCCGACCAGCGCCGGATCGTAGCCGCCGCGCCGCAGCTCGTGCGCCAGATTGGTGAAGCGCGAGGACAGCGGGATCGTGTTCTGTACCGCGCGGTGATTCATCAGATATTGCCCGGTCAGCATGCTGGCGCGCGCCGGGCCGCAGGGCACGGCCTGGGTGAAGTGATTGCGGAAGGTGACGCCCTCGGCGCACAGCCGGTCGAGATTGGGCAGCTTGAGATAGTCCGCCCCGAGCTTGGGCAACATCAGGCCGCGCCACTGGTCGACGACGATCAACAGGACATTCTTGGGCGCAGGCATGTTCATTCACCGAGGTTGGACAGCGGCAGGATTGCGATAGAGTGCCGTCAAAGAGACGGAGGAGACAACACGTGGCGCGTTTCAAGATCGTGACGACCGGATCGGGCAAGACCGATCATTCGCTGGAAATGGAGACGCTCGGCCCGATCGGCGCGGAGATCGTCGAGGTTTCGGGGGACGAGGCCGAACTCATCAAGGCCGTGGCCGATGCCGACGCCATCTACGGCAAGGGCCGCCCGCGCATCACCGCCAAGGTGATCGAGGCGGGCAAGAAGCTGAAGGTCGTGTCGCTGGGCAGCGTCGGGGTCGATTCGGTCGACGTCGACGTCGCCACCCAGCTGGGCATCCCGGTCACCAACGTGCCCGACACCTTCATCGAGGAAGTGGCCGACCATGCCATGACCCTGATCCTGGCAAGCTGGCGGCGCCTCGTGGTGCAGGACCAGATGGTGCGCAAGGGCGAGTGGGCCAAGGGCCGGCCGCATCTCTACCAGTTCCCGCGCCTGATGGGCATGACCCTGGGCTTCATCTCGTTCGGCCATGTCGCCCGCGCCGTCGACAGGCGCGCCGCCCCGTTCGGCTTCCAGAT
>JABMNB010000326.1 GCA_013205335.1 Rhodospirillales bacterium | reverse complement strand
GGCTTGTGGCCGTCGGCGAAGGTCTTGATGTTGATCAGGACCTTCTCGCCCATCTCGATGCGGCCCTCGAGCGTGGCCGATCCCATGTGCGGCAGCAGCACCACGCGGTCGAGCTCGAGCAGCCGGGGATTCACCTGCGGCTCGTTCTCGTAGACGTCGAGGCCGGCTCCGGCCATGTCGCCGGCCTTCAGCATGCGCACCATCGCGTTCTCGTCGATCACCTCGCCGCGCGCGGTGTTCACGAGGATCGATGACGGCTTCATCAGCTTGAGGCGCCGCGCCGAGAGAAGGTGAAACGTCGCCGGCGTGTGCGGGCAGTTGACCGACACGATGTCCATGCGCGCCAGCATCTGGTCGAGGCTCTCCCAGTAGGTCGCCTCGAGCTCGCGCTCGATGTCGCCATGCACGCGCTTGCGATTATGATAGTGGATCGCCAGTCCGAAGCCGCGCGCGCGACGCGCCAGCGCCTGGCCGATGCGGCCCATGCCGACGATGCCCATGCGCTTGCCCTGCAGGCGGGCGCCCAGCATCGAGGTCGGGCTCCAGCCGGACCACTTGCCGCCGCGCACCAGCCGCTCGCCCTCGCCCATTCGCCGCGCCGTGGCCAGCACCAGTGCCATGGCCATGTCGGCAGTGTCCTCGGTCAGCACGCCCGGCGTGTTGGTGACGGTGATGCCGCGCTGGCGGGCCGTGTCGAGATCGATATGGTCGACGCCGGTGCCGAACGACGCGATCAGCTTCAGTTTCGGCCCCGCCTGCGCCAGCAGGCGACTGTCGATCCGGTCGGTGACGGTCGGCACCAGCACGTCGGCGGCTTTCGAGGCCTCGACCAGCTGGGGCCCGGTCATCGGCTTGTCGTCGGCGTTGAGACGGGTGTCGAACAGCTCCATCAGACGCGTCTCGATCGCGTCGGGCAGCTTCCGGGTGACGATCACCAGCGGCTTCTTCTTGGAAGGGGACGGCATGTGAAAATGGGACCGGCGCTGGCTCGAAACAGTGACTAAGCCCGATTACCAAGTCCGCGCGCGTTTTGTCCAGCAAACCCACCCACCAAATCACGCGCCGGAAAGTCGCGCCTTTTCAGGTACTTGTCGCTCGATGTGGAGATTTCAGGTATATAAGCGCCGATGGGAATTCGACTGTCGGTCCTGCTTTGCGCCTTCTTCGCGGCTCTGGTGGCATTTTCCCTGCCCCCGGCCGGCGGAAAAGCAGCCCTCGCCGCCGACAAACCGACCAATGCCCAGCGCGCGGGCTCCGGCCTGCCGATTCCCCGTTTCGCCTCCCTGCGCTCCGACGAGGTCAATGTCCGCACCGGGCCGGGCTCACGCTATCCCGTCGACTGGGTGTTCAAGCGCAAGGCCATGCCCATCGAGATCGTCGCGGAATACGAGAACTGGCGCAAAATCCGCGATTGGCAGGGCGCCAGCGGCTGGGTCCATCAGAGCCTGCTCACCGGCAAGCGCAGTTTCATCATCTCTGCCAAGACCGCCAGCCTCCACAAGACGCCGGCCGCGTCGGCCGATGTCGTGGCCAAGCTCGAGCCGGAAGTCATAGGCGAAATCCGCTCCTGTGCCGGCGACTGGTGCCGCGTCAAGGTGTCCGGCGTGAACGGCTGGATCCAACGCAACGGCATGTGGGGCGTCTATAAATCCGAGCCGATCAACTAGCGGCCCGCCGAGCCGCCCCGTAGAACGTGGTCACGTGACCCACGACGTCAGCCTCACCTCCTCCCGCTTCGAGCACATGCCGCCGACCGCACTGGCCCTGGCGGCGCTGCTCCATGTCGCGGCGGCGCTGGCGTTGTTCTGGATCTCGCCCCTGCGCCCGCTCGAACATTTCGAGGACGCCGTCGAAATCACGCTGGACGCGCCGGAGGCACCGCCCGCGGTTCCCGAGGCGACACTCGAGGCCGCCGCCCAGCCGGCTGCACCGGCACCACCTCCGCCCGCGTCGCCCGCGCCCGCGCCGGCACCGGCGCCGGCGCCCGCCGCGACCGCGCCAACACCCACCCCGCAAGCACCGCCGATGCGCCTCGGCCTGCCGCCGCCGGCCGCCGAGCGCAGCACCAACCCACGCGACGTCGCCGGCGCCGAGACTCCGTCCCCGCGCGCAACGGACATGCCGACACCCGACAAAGTCGAGGAGGCAGGCCCCAAGGAGGAACCCAAGCCCGAGGAGCCGAAACCGCAGGAAGCGAAGGAGGAGCCGAAACCGCAGGAAGCGAAGGACGAGCCGAAACGGGAGCCGCGCGAGCCGCCGCCCCAGCAGCAGGCGCTCGCCCAGCCGGATCCCCCGCCGCCGCCGCCGCAGCAGGCGGTTGCCCCGCCTGACCCTCCTCCGCCCCCACCACCACCGGCGCCGTCGCTCGAGCAGGCCCTGCCGCCGCTCGACGCGCCGCCGCCGCCGGTGACCGAACGGGACATACCCAAGCCCCTGCCGGTGCGCCCCCCGGCACCGCCGGCACCCCAGCAGCAGGCCGCCCGTCCGCCACCGCCACAGCCGCCACCGCCGCCACCGGTCCAGCGTCCGCCGACACCGCCGGCGCCGCCACAGCAACAGCTCCGGCCGTCCCCGCTCGCTCCCCAGACGCCGTCTTCGCGGGGTTCGGAGTCGCAGACCGCCGCGCAGCCCGCGCCCTCCTTTCGCAATCCCGCCGACAACTACGGCGAGAAGCGCGCGCAGGAGCAGTATCTCTGGCAGGTCATGAGAAGGATCGCGCAGTTCCCCTACGTGCCGAAGAACACCGGCATCATCCGCGAGGAGGGCACGGTGGTCACGCGCGTGACGATCTCGCGCCAGGGTCAGCTGCTGGGCGTCGTCATGGAGAAATCGAGCGGCCTTCCCTCGCTCGATGCCGGGGTGATGGATACGATCCGGCGCGCCAGCCCTTACCCGCCGCTGCCGGCCGACATCGCGGGCGATCGCCACACGTTCCAGCTCCCTGTCAGCTTCAGATACAACGAGCAGCGATAGAACCGCCGGTCGCCTGGTTGATCCGACTGGCCGAGGCTGCCGGCCGGACGTAGAACTTGCAGCGCCGTGATACACGACAGTCTCACCCGGTCCCGATCCGGTCGCATGTCGCCGGCGGCGCTTGCCTTGGCGGTCGGCCTGCATGGGCTCGTCGCCGCGGCGCTTTGGTGGGCCTCTCCCGCACGCCAACTCGACCATGCCGAAACGCCGATCCTGATTTCGATCGAGCCGGAGCCCCTGTCGGCCGGCAACGCGGCGGCAATCAATCCTCCCCTGGCGGCGCCCGTCTCTCCCGAGCCGGTCCAAGCCCGACCGACGCCCGAGCCCGTGCAGCAGGCCGCCCTCGCGCCGGCCGAGCCCGCGCCCACCGAGCCCGCGTCCAACGAGCCCACGCCCGCCGACGCAACGCGTATCGAACCGGTGCCCGAACCGCTGCCTGAACCGGTGCCCGTCGAACCGGCGCCGGCTGCCCCTGCACGACAGGTGACCGAGCCTGCCGCCCGGGAGATTTCGTCGGTTCCGCCCGTTCCACCCCCGCCCGGGAGTGCCGAGCCTGGACCGGCGCCCCTTCCGACGCCCGTCCCGCTCAACGGGCAGGTGGCGGAGCCTGCGCCAACGCCGGTTCCCGTGCCGGCAGCGGCCGAGACGGCAATCGCGGCCCCGGCACCTCCCGCCGAAGCGGAGGCTGAGGCGGAGACCGCCTGGCAGACCGATGCCTCTTCATGGAAACCGCAGGTGACGCTGGAGCAATCGCTCGCACCGCCGCCGCCCCGGGCTGCCCGGCCGGCCCCGCGACCGGCGACCTCGCCGCGCACGACCCAGACGCCGGCGCCGCGGCTGCAGGACTATCCGCCGCCCACCGCTAGTCTCGGCGGACCGGCGAGCAGCTCGTTCGACCAGACGATGGGCGATGGCGGCGCCCGTAACGACTATCTCTCGCGCGTGTACCGGCACGTCGATCCCCACCGCGACTATCCGGCGGCGGCCCGCGCCGCCCGGCAGCACGGCCGTGTCGTCACGCGCGTGACGATCAATCGGGCCGGCGAACTGGTCGACATCAGGCTCGATCGGTCGAGCGGCTGGCCGCTCCTCGACAATGCCGAAATGGCGGCGATCCGGCGGGCGATGCCGTTGCCGCCGGTGCCGGCCGGCATGCCGGGCGATCCGGTCGTGCTGGTCCTGCCGATGAACTACTGACGGACTGCCGCCCGGCTCAGGCGAAATCCGCCGAAAGCGCCTGGCGCACGGGAGCCGGCATCACGGCCATGTGGCCGTAATTGACGTGGTCGAAGCCCACCACGACATCGCCCGCGCCGCTCTTGAAGGCCTCGACTTGCGCTGCCGTGAAGGGAAAGCGGATGAACTGTACGGACGAGGCCTTGCCGTCGTCGCGCGACCGCTCCTGGTCGTCTTCCGGCACGCCGCGGACGATCTCGGCGCCGACCCGGATGAACGCCTTGTGTTCGACGCCGCCCAGCATGCCCAGCACGCGGGCGCGGCGCAGCGGATCGTCGATCTCGAACATCACGGTGGCGACCAGCTCGCTGCCCGTGGGGATCAGTGGATTGTAGGCCGTCAGCTCGTCGGGGAGCTGCTCGGCCCCGCCCTTCTCGATGAAGAGCATCTCGTGCACCTGGTGCAGCATCGTATCGAAGGATTCGAAATAGAACGTCGCGAACGGTCCGACCTCGAGGCGGCGGTTCTTCTTGATGTCCGAGATCTGCTTGCGGCGCTCGGCGCGCAGCTTCGCATACTCCGCGGTCGGCATGATGTCGGAGGCGTCGATCTTGCGCGGCGTCATGGGTCAGTCCTTGCAAGCCCGTAGGCCTGCGCCAGAAGTTCAATCGGATGGCTGGCCCGCGACGGCTTCGGCACCTGGTCGCCCGCCGTCATCTCCATGACCTGCATCAGGTGATCGGCCGCCAGCGGACACTCGGAGGCGACGAAGCTGGTGTCGTTCTTCAAGGCGGCCTGTGCGGCGGGCTTGCCGACCTTCACGGCGGTCTCGAAATTCTCGGTCCGAGCGCCCCAGATGCCGCCATGGCCGCTGCAGCGCTCGATCACCGCCACGCGCGTGCCGGGCACCAGGCGCAGCATCTCGGCCGCCTTCGCCCCCATGTTCTGTGCCCGCGCATGGCAGGCGAGATGGACACTGACGCCGCCCTCGAGCGGCTGCAGGCCCGGCGCCAGCCCGTGCTTCTTGGCGATGTCCACGACGTATTCGGAGAGGTCGAACGTGGCGTTCGACAGCCGTTCGATGGCCGGATCCCCGGGACAGATCAGCTTCCATTCGAACTTGAGCATCAGCGCGCAGGACGGCGTCAGCGCAATGATGTCGTAGCCCTTGTCGACCCACGGCAGCAGGGCGGCCGAAACCTCCTGCGCCGCGGCAGCGACCGACGCGATGTCTCCGAGTTCCAGCTTCGGCATGCCGCAGCAGGCCGGATGCACGACCTCGGTTTCGACGCCATTCCTGGCCAGCACGGCACGTGCGGCGGCGCCGATATCGGTGCTGTTGAAGTTCACGAAGCAGGTCGCATAGAGCACCGCCTTGCGCTTGCCGAAGGCCGGCGCGGCCTCGTTGAGCACGGCCCCTTCGCGGCGCGCCCGAATCTCGAAAGTCTCGCCCGCATAGCGCGGCAGGCGAGCGCCGTGGTGGATCCCGGCCAGGCGCTCCATGCTGCGGCGCGCGGTCGTGTTGTGCTCGTCGGTCGCCCAGTTCGCGGCCGAGGCGAGGAATGAGCCGATCCGTCCGGTGCGGTCGGTTTCGGCAAGCTGCTTGTCGACGAAATTCACGCCGTTCTTGCGGGCCATCACGGCGCGATGACGCAGCATGAGATGGGGGAAATCGAGCGCCCATTCGTGCGGCGGCACATAGGGGCACTTGGTCATGAAACACATGTCGCAGAGCGTGCAGGCTTCCTCGACCTGCGCGTAGTCTTCCTTCTTCACGCCGTCGAGCTCGCCGGTCGGACCATTGTCGATCAGATCGAACAGCCGCGGGAAGGAGTCGCAGAGATTGAAGCAGCGACGACACCCGTGACAGATGTCGAAGACGCGCTCCATTTCCTTTTCGAGGGCCGTCTCGTCCCAGAACCAGGGATTCTGCCAATCCAGGTCGTGACGGATCGGTGCTTCGAGGCTGCCTTCGCGCATGGTCGTCCTGCTTTGCTGGCCGCGGGTGGCGATAGCGGGTGACGGGAAGAAAAAGGGGACCCGCGTGGGGTCCCCTTCACCAGAGCCGGGAAGGCTCAGGCCATCGTGTCGAGAGCCTTCTGGAAGCGGCCGGCATGGCTCTTCTCAGCCTTGGCCAGCGTCTCGAACCAGTCGGCGATCTCGGCAAAGCCTTCTTCGCGCGCGGTGCGAGCCATGCCCGGATACATATCCGTGTACTCGTGGGTCTCGCCGGCAATCGCTGCCTTGAGGTTGCTGTCCGTCGGGCCGATCGGCAGGCCGGTGGCCGGATCGCCGCTCACTTCGAGGAACTCGAGATGGCCGTGCGCATGGCCGGTCTCGCCCTCGGCGGTCGAGCGGAACACGACGGCGACGTCGTTGTAGCCTTCGACGTCGGCCTTCTGAGCGAAATAGAGGTAGCGGCGATTGGCCTGGCTCTCGCCGGCGAATGCAGCCTTCAAATTGTCTTCGGTCTTGGAGCCCTTGAGATCCGCCATCGTCATTCTCCCTTTGCGATCGGCCCATCCGCCAATCTCACGAGGGGATTTACGAGGCCGTGCACGACCGCGTCAAGAACCTTAGAAGCATTCTAAAGACTTGCAAACGCTTCGCAGTCGCCGCTAGCGGCGGACGCGGACGATGACATCGACGCGGGAGAGCCTGGTGCCCTCGGGAGGGGCCGGCAGGCCGGCGACGACGACGTCGGCCGACGGAAAATCGTACAGCTCGCCGTCGGTCTCGACATAGAAGTGATGGTGATGTCCGATATTGGTATCGAAATAGGACCGGCCCGGCGCCACGACGACTTCGCGCAGAAGACCGGCATCGCGAAACTGGTTCAGCGCATTGTAGACAGTGGCCAGCGAAACCGGCATGCGGGTCGCCTTGACCTCGGCATGCAGGCTTTCCGCGGTGACATGGCGATGGCCGCCCTCGAAAAGCACCCGCGCCAGCGCAACACGCTGCCGCGTCGGCCGCAGACCGGCCGCGCGAAGACTGACCGTAAAGTCGGGGCTATTGTCTGACATGATTGCAATCTTATGTACGCAGGTGAAAGAGACAAGAAAAGGGCATGTTTCGTCGGAGCGGCCGGTTTGCGCCGGGCGTCCGGCATCCTTATTCTGGCCCCGAAGCCCTGTCCGGGGCGGCCTGTGGGACGGTGAATGTGAGCGAGCTAGAGCAGAAGCATAGTTATTCGTACGAAGACCTGATCGAATGCGCCAAGGGGAACCTGTTCGGTCCCGGGAATGCCCAGCTGCCGCTGCCTCCCATGCTGATGTTCGACCGTATCGTCAAAATCGATTCGACGGGGGGCAAGTACGGCAAGGGCGAGATCGTCGCCGAGCTGGACGTCAAGCCCGAGCTCTGGTTCTTCGCCTGCCACTTTCAGGGCGACCCGGTAATGCCAGGCTGCCTGGGCCTCGACGCGCTGTGGCAGATGCTGGGCTTCTTCCTGGGCTGGATGAAGGCTCCGGGCCGCGGCCGGGCGATCGGCGTGGGTGAGGTCAAGCTCACCGGCATGATCGTGCCGACGGTCAAGAAGCTCACCTATCACGTCCATCCCAAGCGCCTGATCCTGCGCCGCCTCGTCATGGGCGTCGGCGACGGGTTCGTGACGGCCGACGGCAATCCGGTCTACGAGGCAATCGACATGAAAGTCGGCCTGATCAAGGACGCAGCAACTCCTGCGGCAGCGGCGAACTGATGAAGCGCGTCGTCGTCACGGGTCTCGGGATCGTCTCCCCGATCGGCAACAACGCCGCCGAGGTCACGAAATCTCTGAAGGATGGCACGTCGGGCATCGAGTTCGTGCAGGAGTACCGCGACCTGGGTTTCCGCAGCCAGGTCGCCGGCACCCTGAAGGTCAATCTCGACGAGCTGGTCGACCGCCGGCTCCGGCGTTTCATGGGCGATGGCGCGGCCTATGCCTGGCTTGCCATGAAGGAAGCGATCGGCGATGCCGGCCTGGGCGAGGCCGAGATCTCCAACGAGCGCACCGGCCTGATCGCGGGTTCGGGCGGGCCGACGACCGGCGCCATCGTCCAGTCGGCGATCATCGCCAGAGAGAAGGGCCCCAAGCGCGTCGGCCCGTTCCAGGTGCCACGCGCCATGTCGAGCACCGTCTCGGCCAACCTAGCGACGGCCTACAAGATCAAGGGCCCGAGCTATTCGATCAGCTCGGCCTGCTCGACCTCGGCGCACTGCATCGGCAATGCCGTCGAGACCATCCAGCTCGGCAAGGCCGACCGCATGTTTGCGGGCGGCGGCGAGGAACTCGACTGGACGCTCTCCGTGCTGTTCGACGCGATGGGCGCCATGTCGTCGAAGTTCAACGACACGCCGCAGCGGGCCAGCCGCGCCTACGACAAGGACCGCGACGGTTTCGTCATCGCCGGCGGCGGCGGCATCGTGGTGCTCGAGGAACTCGAGACCGCCTTGGCGCGCGGCGCGAAAATCTACGCCGAGGTGATCGGCTATGGCGCCACGTCCGACGGCGCCGACATGGTGGCGCCCTCCGGCGAGGGCGCGCTGCGCTGCATGAAGCTGGCCCTGGCGGGCTTCCCGGGCGGCACCCCGCGTAACACCCCGGTCGACTACATCAACACGCACGGCACCTCGACGCCGGTGGGTGACATCACCGAACTCGACGCCATCCGCGCCGTGTTCGGCGACAGGCAACCCGACAAACTGCCGACCGTCAGCTCGACCAAGTCGCTGACCGGCCACAGCCAGGGAGCGACCGGCGCGCACGAGGCGATCTATTCGCTGCTGATGATGAAGGAAGACTTCATCGCCGCCTCCGCCAACATCGAGAACCTCGATCCCGGCGCCGAGGGCTATCCGATCGCCCGCCAGCGCATCGACAAGGCCGGCCTGCAGACCGTGCTGTCGAACAGCTTCGGCTTCGGCGGCACCAACGCCTGCCTTCTCTTCACCCGCTACGACCGCTGAGACGGATCATCCATGCCGAACGATACCGTCGCCAGAACGCTGCCTGACGTCCCGAAGTTGATGGCAGGCAAGCGCGGCTTGATCATGGGCGTGGCCAACAACCACTCGATCGCCTGGGGCATCACGCAGGCGCTTCACGCCGCCGGCGCCGAGATGGCCTTCACCTATCAGGGCGCAGCGTTCGGCAAGCGCGTGCTGCCGATGGTGCAGAAGCTCGGCTCGACCGTCGTCGTCGAGGCCGATGTCGAGGACGAGGCGAGCCTCGACCGGCTGTTCGAGACTCTGAAGAAGGAATGGGGCCGCCTCGACTTCGTGGTGCATGCCATCGCCTTTTCCGACAAGGACGAGCTGAAGGGCCGCTACGTCGAGACGACCAAGGCGAACTTCCAGCGCAGCCTCACCATCTCCTGTTATTCCTTCACCGAGATCGCGCGGCGCGCGCTGCCGCTCATGACCAACGGCGGCAGCCTGATCACGCTGACCTACGAAGGCTCGACGCGGGTGATGCCGTCCTACAACGTCATGGGCGTCGCCAAGGCCGCCCTCGAGGCCAGCGTGCGCTATCTCGCGGCCGATCTCGGCCCGCAGGGCGTGCGCGTCAATGCGATCTCGCCCGGACCGATGCGCACCCTGGCCGGCGCGGTGATCGGCGGCGCGCGCTACGTCTATCGCGTGTCGCGCGAGGCGGCGCCGTTGCGCCGCAACGTCGAGCTCAGCGATGTCGGCGGCGCGGCGCTCTACTATCTGTCGGACCTCAGCGCCGGCGTCACCGGCACGGTGCACTTCGTCGATTCCGGCTATCACGCCATCGGCCTGCCGCACGACGGCAGCGCGGTGCCGAGCGCCACCGGCGACCAGTAGTCCGCGGCTCCGGTAGACCGCGGCTCGCGTAGACCGCGGCTCGGGTAGACCGCAGCTTCAGGCGATCACGATATCCATCGTCGCCGCCAGCGCGCCGGGCTCCAGTCCCGGCGCCGGCTCCAGCTTCAATTCGATCCGCTCGCGCTGGCCGGGAACGCGAACGGCACTCCTGAAAATGCCGTCGCGCTCGTTCTGGGGATCGCCGGCGACATAGAACTGGCTGGTCAGCCTGCGCCCGTCGGCGGTTGCCACCTTGAGATGGATGTGCGGCGCGCGGCCGGGATAGACGACGGGCTTCAACGTGCGGAAGCTGTAGCGGCCCTCGGCATCGACCAGCACGCGGCCGTAACCCTGGAACGCCGCGTCGCGCCGGGCGAGGCCGGGCTGGCGCGGATGATCGTAGACGCCCTGCGCGTCGCACTGCCAGATCTCGACCACGGCGCCGCTGCGGACGCCGCCGCCGGAATCGATCACCCGGCCCTGCAGATGCAGGACCTGGCCCATCGCACGGGCGGCCTGACCGCGGACCTGAACGAGGTCGTTGTCGATGTCGGCGGGAAATCCAGCCGGATAGAACGGCCCTTCGGTCTGGGCGGGCGTCGCCACGAGGCTGGCAGCAAACGCCGAAGAGAGCGGCATCAGGGCTGCACCGGCCCCGACACGGGCGAGCAGGGTGCGGCGAGAAACACTCGAAGGCTTCGTCATTCGCCAGAATCCACACACAAAAACGGCGGCTTGATGGCCGCCGGTTCCGGACGAAAGGGGCTTGAAGTTACGGTGGTGCACGAAGGCCTATGGCCGCTCTACCGCTTCGCACCGTCGAGGAAGAGCATGAAGCGCGCGAGAGGCCATTTGAACAGCAGAAGATAGGCAACATGTAGAGTG
>JABMNB010000325.1 GCA_013205335.1 Rhodospirillales bacterium | reverse complement strand
TGGCGGTAGCGCCGGTTCGAGCGGCGGTGCACCGAGCGGCGGCTCCGCGAATCAGGGCATGGCCCCGTCTCCGTCGGGTTCCGGAGGCGTGTCGGGCGGCGCTACGGGAACGACCCGCTGACACCTCGACTTTGACCAGACGCGGCCCGCTCCGACCAAAAGCGGCGGGTTTGTCGTTGCGGGTCCAGAAACGCGACCGACCACACCGAAGTGCGCAGGGGGTCGCCCGAATTGGCCGACGAACTGCCATTCGAGCTCCATGGCGCACGCCGCGCGATCCGCGTGGATTGGGCACGTCGGGTGGCACGGCACGGCGGGTCGAAGGCTGGTACGTGTGCCGGGGTCGTGACCGCATCAAATAGGGCACGCGCGCCGCAGCTTCTGGTACAAATGCCAGGTGTGAAGAGCCCTTTCCCAGTTCGAGCCACCAAGACATGCGCCTGTCGACCAAACTCCTGATCACCGTCGCGGCCTTCCTGGCCGGCGGCGCCGGCATCTATGCCTTTGCCTTTCACTTCTTCCCACCCCCCGCGGTGCGCGACCGGCAGGCATCAGCCACTGAGCGGCAGGCCACCGCCGCCGCGCCGGCCGGGCCGTCGGTGGCCCAGCTCTACGACGAGTGCGTCCAGGGGGCCTGGCCCACCGTGAAGGATGCGGATGGGCGAGCCGCAGCCTGCTCCAAAGCCTTGCAAACCCGCCAGTTGCAACCCGATGAAATCGCGCTCGCCCGCCTGACGCGCGGCATTGCCCGCACCGCCCTGGGCGACAGGGTGCTGGCCGCCGAGGATTACTCAGAGGCGCTGAAGCACTATGACGGCACCATCGACCCCAGGAATCCCGACGCGCTGAATCTCTACCGCCGCGCCACCTCGTTGCATGCGATGGGAGAGACCGACCGCGCCCTTTCCGACTACGATAACGCGATTCGCGTCGATCCCGGCCACTCGCTGGCCTTCCTCGGCCGCGGCGTGCTGCTGGCGACGCGCAAGCGCGCCTACAATCGCGCCATCGAGGATTTCGACAAGGTGCTGGTGCTGCAGCCGGACAATGTCGATGCCCTGATCGCGCGCGGCAACGCCCACAGCCTGCTCGGCGATAACGGCCGGGCCCTTACCGACCTCGACCGCGCCATTGCCCTGGCGCCCGACAATGCCCAGGCCTACGTCGTGCGCGGCCTCGCCAACAACCGGCGCGGCCAGAAGCAGCTCGCGATGCAGGACTACGATGCAGCCCTGCAGCACGCGCCGCGCTACCCGCAAGCCCTCGCCAATCGCGCCGCTCTCTATTCGGAGGAGCGCAAGTACGACAGGGCGATCCGCGATCTCGACGAGTCGATCGCAGCCGATGCCAACAATCCCGTCGCCTACTACAATCGGGGCTATGCGTACTTCGCCAGGCATGAGTACGACAAGGCGCTGGCCGATTACGACGCGGCCATCAGGCTCGAGCCCGAGATGGGACTTGCCTACAACAATCGCTGCCTCGTCCGCTCCATCACCGGCAAGGATCTGGTTGCAGGCCTCCAGGACTGCGACCGGGCGCAGAAACTCATGCCGTTGAACCTGGATGTCCGGGACACGCGCGGCTTCATCTACCTGAAATTGGGAGACCCACGGCTCGCCGTGAACGAGTACAATCAGGCGCTCGATGTCGATCCCAACCGCCCGCTCGCGCTCTATGGCCGCGGCATCGCGCGGATCATGATCGGCGAGACACGCGAGGGAGAAGCCGACAAGGAGGCTGCCCTGACGCTCGATCCCGAAGTCGCCGACCAGTTCGCGATCTACGGTCTGAAGTAGCGCCCGGTTCGACCACCCGAGATCGACCAAGGCTTTCCGAACTCGGTCCGCTTGCGGCGCCGCGGGGTTCGTCGATGGTCAAGTACCGGGCCGCAGGATGACGTCAGTATCCCGCGGTGCGGTCGACCACTTCCTTCAGCGGCTCGCCGTCGAGGAAGCGCTTCAGATTGTCGACGAAGAGGCGCGCCACGAAACGGTCGCGCTGCGGATGGGGCCCGCCGATATGCGGCAACACGACAATGCCCTCGGCCTTCCAGAACGGGTGCTCGGCCGGCAGGGGCTCCTGCCGGAAGACGTCGAGCAGCGCGCCGGCGATCTTCTTGTCCTTCGTCGCGGCCATGAGATCGGCATCGTTGATGATCTGGCCGCGGCCGAAGTTCAGCAGCCATGCCGAGGGCTTCATCCGGGCCAGCCGTTTCGCATCGATGAAGTTCTCGGTGTCCGGTGTCGCCGGCAGCAGCAGCAGGACGAAATCCGATTGCGACAGCACCTCGTCGGTGCGCTCCGGCGGCAGGACCTCGGCCACGTTCGGGATGCGCGTCGGCCGGCGCTTGGTGCCGATCACGTGCATGCCCAGCGCGACGGCGATTCGCGCCACTTCCTGGCCGATGGCGCCCAGGCCCAGGATGCCGAGCGTCTTGCCCGTCAACGGCTGGGCCACCGTATGAACCCACTTGCTGTTCTTCTGATGCTCGGCGACCTGCGCGTAGGGCTTGGCGACATGGAACAGCGCGCCGATGATGTTCTCCGGCATCGACTCGGTATGCGTGCCGCGGGCGCAGGTGAGCGTGAGGCCCGACGGCAGATCAGGCAGCGCCAGCCAACCGTCGACGCCGGCACTCATCGCCTGGGCCCAGCGCAGCTTGGGCATGGTGGGCAAAAGGCCCGCCGGCACCGCGCCCGCCATCAGCGCCTCTGTGCGCGCAAGCTGCTCGGCCGATAGCTTTTCCTTGCGCGGCAACGTGTCGACCGCGACGCGCTCGGCGAGGCCCGCCGCCTGTATGGCGTCGAGATAGGCCGCCGCGGAGTCCGTCCAGAGAAGGATGTGGGCACGGTTCGTGGTCATGGACGGACGTTCCTCGAAAAGTGGCGGTATGGATTCCAGACGGTTCGCTAGAGCCCCTGTCCGCCCGCCACCGCGATGGCCTGACCGGTCACCCACGAAGCGAACGGCGAGGCGAGGAACAGAGCGACGTTCGCCACCTCCTCGGCATGGCCCATGCGACCGAACGGGATCGAGGCCAGCGTGCCGTTGTAGAGGGCGGGATTGTCGCTCTTGCGCTTGTCCCAGACGCCGCCGGGAAACTCGATCGAGCCGGGCGCGATGCAGTTCACCCGGATGCGGTCCTTGGCGTACATCGCCGCCTGGGTGACCGTGTAGTGGATCACCGCCGCCTTCATCGCGCCGTAGGGCGGCTGGCGCGCCGCCGGATGAAGGGCAGAGATCGACGAGATGTTGATCACATTGCCCTGCGACTTCTTCAGTTCGGGCAAGGCTTCCTGCGTTGCATGGACGATCGAGAGCATGTCGACAGCGAGGTTGCTGGTCCACCCTTTGTCATCGTCCGAGGAGCCGAAGGCAGAGGCGTTGTTGATGAGGAGATCGACGCCGCCGAGGGCCCCGATCGCCTCGCGGACATAGCCGCGCACCGCGTCGCCCTGAGCGAGATCGGCGCTGGCGGCATGGGCCTTGTGGCCGAGCTTCGCAAGCTCCGCGCGAGTCTCTTCGAGCGCCTTGGGGTCGCGTGCGCAGATCGAAACATCACCGCCGCAGGCCGCGAAGCCCATTGCAATGGCCTTGCCGATACCCCGACTGCCACCGCACACGATCGCCTTCTTCCCCGTGAAATCCAGTTTCATTGCATCGTCTCCTGTTGCGGCCGCACCGTGGCGGCCACGGGCCGTCAAATCAAGTGAGGCCTCCTGTCCGCCGGCCGTTCGTCCGCACGAATCAACAGGCAGCGAAATTGTCATAGAGATTGAATGTATTCACAGCCATCATGTGTGAAGGCGCCGGCAAAGGCGCGGTACAGGGGGGTCGAACAGGGTGCGGTTGCTTGGGACGCTTCTGGCGTCGGTGGTGTTGCCCTCGTTGCCTGTTGTCGGCGCGATGGCCGCCAATGAGCCGGTCAGCGGTATCGACGTCCTCATCCGCAGCAAGGCCGACGGCCGTATCGTGATCCAGACCGTTACCGATGGGCGCGGCGCCTTTCTGGTAAAGGAGATTCGGCCGGGTCATTACAGCGTCGAGGCGGGCGGCAAGCTTCCCTTGGCGCTGCTGAAGCGCAGCGGCAGCTGGGGCATCGCGCTGATCCCCGTCGCCACCAAGACGGCCGAGCCGCAAAACCATCGCACCAGGCCGACCGACAAGGGCATGCAGGTCGACATCGTCGTGCCGGCTGGCTCGGCAGTCTCCTACACGGTGATCGTCACCGACTAGGATCGCCCGGCCAGATCCACGGTCAGCCATATTGAACAGCGGAACGATTTCGCTAGACTGCCTCGCAACAAAGAAAACATTGGAGGCTACGTTCGAGATGACCAAACTCATGATTCCGCGCCGACACGCGCTCCTGCTCTCCGGCGGCGCGCTCGCCGCACCGATGATCGCCTCGGGTGTCGCCCGCGCCCAGAGCGACTGGCCCAACCGGCCGGTCAAATACATCGTGGTGTTTCCGGCCGGCGGCCCGACCGACACTCTCTCGCGCATCGTCTGCCAGGAACTCTCCGAATTGACGGGCCAGCAATTCATCATCGAGAACCGCGCCGGCTCCGGCGGCAATATCGGCGCGGACATCATCGCCAAGTCGACTCCGGATGGCTACACGATCGGCCTCTACACGATCGCCGCGCATGCCATCGCGCCCACCCTCTACGCCAAGCTGCCGTTCGATGCGGGCAAGGACTTCACCGGAATCGCCATCCTGTGGTCGGTGCCCAACATGCTGATGACGCGGCTCGACTTCCCGGCCAACACGATCCCCGAGCTGATCGCGCTGGCGAAGGCCAACCCGGGCAAGTTCACCTTCGCGTCGTCGGGCGCCGGCACCAGTCCGCATCTCACCGGCGAGATGTTCAAGCAGATGGCCGGCGTCAACCTGCTGCATGTGCCCTACAAGGGCAGCGCGCCCGCCCATCAGGACATCCTGGCGGGTCAGGTCGACATGATGTTCGACAACATCCCCGGCCCCCTCGGCCTGATGAAGGGCGGCAAGGTGAAAGGCATCGCGGTGACTTCCAAGGAGCGCCATCCGGCCGTGCCCGACAAGCCGACTTTCGGCGAATTCCTGCCGGGCTTCGAGATCACGTCATGGGGCGGCATCTGCGCGCCGGCTGGCGTGCCGCCGGCCATGGTCGAGAAGCTCTCCGCGCTGACCAAGCAGGCCCTGCAGAAGGCCAGCGTGAAAGCCGCCTTCGATCAGCAGGGCGCCGCCCAGATCTGGATGACGCCCGCCGAGACCGCTGCTTTCCGGGCCGCCGAGGAAAAGAAACTCGCGCCGGTGATCAAAGCGTCGGGCGCCAAGGTCGAATGAGTTCCGCCTGTCGCGCCGACGCGGAAGCTGGCATGGATTTCGCTGCACCGGCGTATGGTCTCGCCGGTCGCTGAGCCGCTTGTTCGGTTTGTCAACGTTCGCAAAAGCTATGACGGCACGGTCGATGCCGTCCGAGCGCTTGACCTCGAGGTCGCCCGCAGCGAGTTCCTGACGCTGCTGGGCCCGTCGGGATCGGGCAAGACGACGACGCTCACCATGCTCGCCGGCTTCGAGCAGCCCACCGAGGGCCGCATATTCGTCGACGGCGAGGACGTCACCGACGTGCCGGTCGAGAAGCGCGGCATCGGCATGGTGTTTCAGAACTACGCCCTTTTTCCGAACATGACGGTGGCGGAGAACATCGCGTTCCCGCTCCGCGTACGCCGTGTATCGCGTGCGGAGATGACGGCGAAGGTTGCGCGAGCGCTGTCGATGGTCCGCCTCGACGGCTTTGGCGATCGAAAGCCGCAACAGCTTTCCGGCGGTCAGCAGCAGCGCGTCGCCGTCGCCCGGGCCCTCGTCTTCGAGCCTCGCCTGATCCTGCTCGACGAACCCCTGGGCGCGCTCGACCGCCAGCTGCGAGAGCAGATGCAATACGAGTTGAAGCATCTGCACCAGCGGCTGGATGTCACCATGGTGTACGTCACTCACGACCAGGTCGAGGCGATGACCATGTCCGACCGCGTAGCGGTGTTCAGCACCGGCACACTGCGCCAGGTCGCCGAGCCACGGCGCCTCTACGAGGCACCGGAATCCCTTTTCGTTGCCCGCTTCCTGGGTGAGAGCAATGCGCTTTCCGCGACCGTGCGGCAGCGCGACAGCGGCCGTTGCGTGGCCACCCTCATGACCGGCGAGACAGTGACGGCGGTGATGCCTGCCGCCTGCGCCACCGGTTCCGCGGTGCATCTCGTCGTGCGGCCGGAGAAGGTCCTGCTGGGCAAGGCGGCGCAGGCATCGCCCAACCGGTTTGCGGCGCGGATCGCGGAAGTGACGTTTCTCGGAGACCAGACGCGGCTGCGTCTCGTCGTGTTCGGGGCAGACGATTTCATCGTCAAGCTCGCGAACTCGGCGGGCCAGGACTCGTTCGCCCCCGGCGCGGAGATCGACATCGGCTGGCAGGCGGAGGATTGCCGTGCCCTCGCAGAATGATGCGCGGGCGGGCTGGCGGCCGCGTCACGGCACCTATTGGCTCATTATTCTGCCGGCTCTGGCAATGCTGGTCTTTCTCTATCTCGTGCCGCTCGCCGACGTCCTCGTCACCAGCATCACGGATCCCAAGCCGGGCCTCGACAATTACCTGCTGCTCTTCACCAGCACGTCGGTCCAGAAGACCCTGCTGACGACGCTGCGCATTGCCGCGCTCACCACGTTCATCGCCCTGCTGCTGGGCTACGTCGTCGCCTACGCGATGCGCGCCGCGAATTCCAGCCAGCAGCGTCTCATGCTGTTCTGTGTCCTCCTGCCCTTCTGGATATCGGTACTCGTGCGTTCCTTTGCCTGGATCGCCCTGCTCAGCAGCCGCGGGCCGGTGAATGCCGGATTGATGGCCTGGGGCCTCATCGACGAGCCGTTGCCGCTGGTGCGCAACGAGACAGGCGTCCTCATCGGCATGGTCCACGTCATGCTGCCTTATGCGGTGCTGACGCTCTACGCCAACATGCGCGGCATCGACGTGCGGCTGGTCGCGGCGGCGCGCAGCCTCGGCGCCAGCCGCTTCCAGGCGTTCCGCATGGTATTCCTGCCGCTGACCCGGCCCGGCCTGATTGGCGCCGGCACGCTGGTCTTCATCCTGTCGCTCGGCTTCTACGTCACGCCTGCACTGCTGGGCGGCGGCAAGGTGCTGATGATCGCCGAGTATGTCGCCGTCCAGATCAACGACACGCTGCGCTGGGGACTGGGAACCATGCTTGCCACGACGCTAATGCTGTCCGTCCTCTTCGCGCTGTGGGCGCTCTCCCGCATCATCGACGTCAAGCGGCTGTTCGGCGCTTGAGGGGCTCATCGTGAACAGGCATCACGCGACCGGGATCGTTACAGCGTTCGCCTGGATGGTGCTGGGCTTCCTCGCCCTGCCTGCCTTCGCCGTCGTGCCGATCTCCTTTACCGACACGCGTTATCTCTCCATGCCGGACGAGCATTTCTCGCTGCAGCACTGGCGCGCCTTCCTGTCGAGCAGCGAGTGGCACAACAGCATCTGGCAAAGCCTTTGGATCGCCACCGTCTCGACCCTGGCCGCCGTCGTGGCCGGCACGCTGTGCGCCATCGGCTGCTGGCGCGTCTCATCCCGCTGGTCGGAACGCGTCCGTACCGCGATGATTCTGCCTATGGCGGTACCGACGATTGTCTACGCCTTGGGCATTTATCGCCTCTATGTCGATCTCGACCTGGTGGGCTCGGCGATCGGCATCGTCTTCGCGCACACGGTGACCGGCCTTCCCTACGTCGTGCTCACCGTCTCCGCCTCGCTCGCCAACATCGATCCGCGACTGGAGCAGGCGGCCCGCGGGCTCGGCGCTTCCGTCGGGCAGACGTTGCGCTGGGTGATCGTTCCGAATGTCGTCCCCGGCATCCTGTCGGGCGCGATATTTGCATTCATCCATTCGTGGGATGAGTTGATCGTCGTGATCTTCATCGGTGGGCGGGCGTTCTTCACCCTGCCGCGGCGCATGTGGGACGGCATCAACGACAATCTCGACCCCGTCATCGCCGTGGTGGCGACGGGCATGATCCTGTTCACGCTGCTCGTTCTCAGTGCAGAGCTTGCGCTAAGGGCCCGGCGACCGAAGAGCTAGGAGGGGAAGTGATGTCCGACGTGCGCGATCGTCAGAATGATATCGAACGGTTCGTCCATAATACCGAAGGCAGGATTTACTCCCGCCGCGTGTTCTTCGGCATGTGCGCCGCGCTCGGCATCGCGCCGGCAGTGGCACGCCTCACCCCGGCAATGGCCGACCAGAAGGAACTCGTGCTCGTCAACTGGGGTGGCGATGCCGTGCGCGGGATGAAGGCTTCCTTCGTCGATCCCTATCTGAAGAAGTTTCCGGACCGCAAGGTCGCGATCGACGGCACCGGCCCCTCCACGAGTCGCATCCGCCTCATGGTCCAGAGCGGCAAGGTCACGTGGGACGTCATGGACCGCAACCTCCACACCGCCCTGGAGATCGGCCCGGAAGGCATGCTGGAGAAGATCGACTATTCGATCGTCGACAGGAGCAAGGTGCGGCCGGAGCATGCGGTCGAATGGGGCATCGGCAACTACATCTATGCCATGGTCCTGACCTACAACACCAAGAAATGGGGCAGCGAGGTTCCGGCAAGCTGGAAGGATGTCTGGGACTTCAAGAAATTCCCCGGCAAGCGAGCCTTCCGCCGCGAGCCTGACGCCGTGCTGGAAGCCGCGCTGATGGCCGACGGCGTGCCCTTCGACAAGATCTACCCGATCGACATGAAGCGCGCGCTCGATATGCACAAGAAAATGAAAGAGCACGCGATCTACTACACGGTCATCGCCGACGGCCAGAACGCCTTCCGCAACGGCGAGGTCCATCTCGGCCAGCTCCTCAATACGCGCGCCTGGCCGCTGAAGCAGGATACCAAGGGTCTCTACGACTGGACCTGGAACGAGGGTGTGTCGTGGGGCGCCTGCTGGATGGTTCCCAAGGGCGCCCAGGGCGGAAAGGCCATCTGGGACTTCATCGCCATGACCCAGGATCCCCAGGCACAGGCCGAGCTTCTGAAATCCAACGGCTACGGCCCGGTCAATCCCGAGGCCTTCAAGTTTCTCGATGCCGATTGGAACAAGGTCAATCCGGGCGCTCCGGAGAACTATTCGAAGATGCTGCAGGGCGGCATCGAATGGTATGCCAAGAACGCGACGGCCGCCCGGCAACAACTCATCGATGCGCTCTCGAGCTGAGGACGAACCGACATGACCGACATCCAGCCATCCGCTCCCGCACCGTTGCCCGCTCCCAGCCTCGGGCGCTGGGCAAACGCCAACGAATTGCCGATCATCGACTTCGCACCGCTGGGCGGCACCAACGAGGAGGCCAAGGAGCGGCTCGCCCGCGAGGTCCACGACGCCTGCCGCGACGTCGGCTTCCTGACGATCGTCAATCACCCCGTGCCGCCCGAGAAGATCAGCGAGATATTCCGCCAGTCCAAGCGCTTCTTCGCTCTGCCGCTCGAGATGAAGATGAAGGCCTACATGGGCAACTCCAACCTCTTTCGCGGCTATCTGCCGATGGACCAGCCCGGGAAGCAGCATGCCTATCGCGGCGCTGCTATCGAAGGCTTCCAGCCGCACCTCGATCCCTCGCGCATGAAGGCGCGCAAGCCGCACAAGAACGAGGCCTTCCAGGTCTCGCTCGAGCTGCCGGCCGACGATCCCGACGTCTTGGCCGGCAAGCCGCTGCATGGTGCCAATCTGTGGCCGGACGACCTTCCGGGCTTCAGGGAAGCGGTATTGGGCTATCACGCCACCATGACGGACTTCGCCGCCCTGCTTGCCTCGGTGTTCGCTCGCGGACTCGACCTGCCGAGCGGTTACTTCGCGCAGTACTACAGGAAGCCTCTGATCCAGGTCCGGTTGCTCCACTATCTGTCGCAGGACACGCAGGCGGCCCTCGAAGGCGGCGACAGCCGCGCCCATCAGGACGCGGGCGGCTTCACGATGCTGCAGCAGGATGATGTCGGCGGGCTCGAGATCAAGAGCAAATCGGGCGAATGGCTGATCGTGCCGCCCGTCGAGAACAGCTTCATCGTGAACATCGGCGACTCGATGCGGATGTGGACGAACAACCGGTTCGCCTCGACGCTCCATCGCGTCGTCAACCACTATGGTCGCGAGCGCTACTCGGTCGGCGTCTTCGCCAACCCCGACTACGACACCGTCATCCGTCCGCTGGCGACCTGCGTCGACGCCGAGCATCCGCCGACCTTCGACAAAATGCAGGCAGGAGAGGCGCTGTTGTTCCTCTATAGCCGGGTCTGGCCCTCCAAGGGCGAGCCGGACAAGGTCTCCTCATACTGACCTTCAGGGCGTAAGGGGCTTGCGGTGGCTGCGGCCCGTGTCAGGCTGCCGCCATGACCCGAAAGAAGATACTCGTGGCCGGCGCGACCGGCCTCGTCGGCTATGCCGCCATGAAGCACTTTGCCGCCGTGGAGGGCTGCGAGGTGATAGCCGTCTCGCGCCGCCGGCCGGACGAGACCTACGGGGCACACTGGCGGCCGCTCGATCTCACCGACGCGGCGGCGTGCGAGGCGCTGGCGCCGGAGCTCTCGGGCGTGACGCACCTCGTCTATGCCGCGCTGTATGAGCGGCCCGGGCTGGTCGCAGGCTGGCAGGAAGAAGAGCAGATCCAGACCAACGACCTGATGCTGCGCAACCTGATGGCCCCGCTCGAGCGCGCGGCTCCGGGTTTGCAGCATGTGGCTTTGCTGCAGGGCACCAAGGCCTACGGTGTTCATGTCCGCCCGCTCGCCGTGCCGGCCCGCGAGAACCGTTCGGAGATGCACGAACAGCCGAACTTCTACTGGAACCAGGAACGCTTCCTGCGCGAGCGCCAACAGGGCAAGGCCTGGAGCTGGTCGATCCTGCGGCCCGTCCTGATCGTGGGCGATTCGGTCGGCAGCGCCATGAACGTGATCCCGGCGCTGGGTGTCTATGCTGCGTTCATGCGGCGGGCCGGCAAGACGAAGCTCGATTATCCAGGCGGCGTCGGTCGCGTGGCACAGGCGGTCGACGCAGACCTCCTGGCGCGCGCCATCGCCTGGTCGGGCGAGGCAGCGACCGCACGCAACGAGATCTTCAACGTCACGAATGGCGATGTCTTCGTCTGGCCCAACGTCTGGCCCGCCATCGCCGAGGCGCTGGGCTTCGCACCCGGCACCCACGTCCCCCTGTCGCTCGAGCGCGAAATCCGCCCGCGCGAGGGCGAATGGGCCGAGATCCGTGCCGCTTACCGGCTGAAATCCGGCACGCTCCCGGATTTCGTCGGGCTGTCGTTCGAGTATGCCGACTATACGATGGGCTTTGGCCGCAGCCAGCCCGGACCGGCGGCCCTGGTCTCGACCATCAAGCTGATGCAGGCCGGCTTCACCGAGGTGATGGACACCGAGGCGATGTTCCGCAAATGCTTCTCGGCGATGCAGAACAAGGGGCTTCTCCCCCGTCCCTAGGCGAAAGATACCCTTGGCCCCGGTGCGCGCCGGGCCCGTCGTGAAATTGTCATATGCGCCCCTCACTTTCCGGGCCACTCACGCGCGATGGAGAGTTTCCCCATGACAAAAGAATCAGGCCGCGAGAATCTAGAGGAGCGCGTCCGCCGCGAGCTGGCCGACAGTCTCGACGAGGAACTCGAGCTGGAACTGGGCGACGAGCTGATGGCCCGCCTGCCCGAGCAGGCCAACGACATCTCGCGTCAGGACGGCATCGACCGGAAGCTCTATTTCACCGAGTTGCTGCGCCTGCAGCACGAGCTGATCAAGCTGCAGGACTGGGTGGTCAGCCAGAAGCTCAAGGTCGTCGTCCTGTTCGAGGGCCGCGACGCTGCGGGCAAGGGCGGCGTGATCAAGCGCGTGACCCAGCGGCTGAACCCCCGCATCTGCCGGACCGTCGCCCTCTCGGCACCCTCCGAGCGCGAGCGCACCCAATGGTACTTCCAGCGCTATGTGGCACACCTTCCGGCAGCCGGCGAAATCGTGCTGTTCGACAGGAGCTGGTACAATCGCGCCGGCGTCGAGCGGGTGATGGGCTTCTGCCAGGAACGCGAGGTCGAGGATTTCTTCCAGACGGTGCCCGAGTTCGAGCGCATGCTGGTGCGTTCTGGCATCATCCTGCTCAAGTACTGGTTCTCGATCACCGACGAGGAGCAGAACCTGCGCTTCCTGATGCGCATCCATGATCCGATGAAGCAATGGAAGCTCTCGCCCATGGACCTGGAATCGCGGCGGCGTTGGGAGGAGTACACCAAGGCCAAGGAGGAGATGCTGGCGCGGACGCACATCCCGGAAGCCCCCTGGTGGGTGGTCGAGGGCAATAACAAGCGTCGCGCCCGCCTCAATTGCATCACCCACCTCCTGCATCAAGTGCCCTATAAGGAGGTCGAACACCAGCCGATCGTCCTGCCGCAGCGCGAGCACAAGCCCGACTATGCGCGCATGCCGGTCGCTCCCGAACTCTATGTCCCGGCGGTTTACTGATGGATTTCTTCAGGCGTTTCACCTTTCTCGTCTGCGCACCGGCCTTCGACGCGGACGATCTGGAGGGCCACCGGCTCGGCGAGATCACGGTTTCCATCGAGAAGATGGGCTTCCAGGTCGTGCGAGCCCGCCGCATCGAGGATGCCGAGATGGTCGTCCAGACCGACGCCGCCATCGGCTGCATGGTCGTGGACTGGGGCAAGAAGGGCCTCGACGGCAAGGCCGCAGCGATGATCAACATGATGCGCCGGCGCGGGCTGGAGATGCCGATCGTCCTCCTTGTGCGCCGCAAGCGGCTGGAGGACATCCCCGTCGAGGTGATGGACTACATCGACGGCTACATCTTCCTCTCCGAGGAGACGCCGGAGTTCATCGCCAAGAACCTGGTGAGCCGGCTCAAGCAATATGCCGAGACCCTGAAGACCCCGTTCTTCGGCGAGCTGGTCGACTACGCCGAGGAAGGCAACCAGCTGTGGACCTGCCCCGGCCATAATGGCGGCATCTTCTACAACAGGAGCCCGATCGGCCGGATCTTCGTCGAGCATCTGGGCGAGGCAGTGTTCCGCGACGACCTCGACAATTCCGTGCTCGATCTCGGCGATCTGCTGGTCCACGAGGGCCCGGCGCTGAAGGCACAGAAGGAAGCGGCCGTCATCTTCGGCGCGGAGAAGACCTACTTCGTGCTGAACGGCACCTCTTCCTCCAACAAGATCGTGCTCCAGGCGCTGGTCGCGGAAGGCGATCTCGTGCTGTTCGACCGCAACAATCACAAGGCCGCCCATCACGGCGCGCTGTTCCTGGGCAACGGCATCCCGATCTATCTCGAGACCGACCGCAACGCCCACGGGCTGATTGGGCCGATCTTCCACGAGGCGCTCGACGAAGCTGCCATCCGCGAGAAGATCCGGACCAATCCCCTGGTCGAGGACAAGGAGGCGTGGAAGCGCGAACGGCCGTTTCGCGTCGCCGTCATCGAGCAGTGCACCTATGACGGTACGATCAACGACGCGCGCCTGATCGTCGAGAAAATCGGCCACCTCTGCGATTACATCCTGTTCGATGAAGCCTGGGCGGGCTTCATGAAGTTCCACCCGCTTTATGCCGGCCGCTTCGCCATGGGCCTGACCAACCTCGGCCCCGACAGTCCCGGCATCATCGCCACCCAGTCGGCGCACAAGCAGCTCGCAAGCTTCAGCCAGGCCTCGCAGATCCACGTCAAGGACCGGCACATCAAGGGCCAGCGCCGTCGCATCGAGCATCGCCGCTTCAACGAATTCTTCATGCTGCACGCCTCGACCTCGCCCTTCTATCCGATCTTCGCCTCGCTCGACGTCGGCGCGCAGATGATGAAGGGGCGTTCGGGCGAAGTGCTGTGGGACGACACGATCCGGTTGGGCATCGAGATCCGCAAGAAGATGCGCGCCATCCGCCGCGAATTCGAGGACAAGGAGCGCGACTTCGCGCGCCGCTGGTTCTTCGAGCCCTTCGTGCCCAACCGCGTCAATGTCGGCGGCCGCGAACAGGCCTGGGAAGACGTGCCGACCGACGACCTCGCAGTCGACGCGCGCTACTGGGAGCTGGCGCCGGACGCGCGCTGGCACGGCTTCCGGCACGTGGCGCCGGGTTATGCGATCACCGATCCCAACAAGCTGGTCGTGCTGACGCCGGGCTTCGACCGAGAGACCGGCCGCTATGCCGGTCACGGCATCCCCGCCCCGGTCGTGGCGCAGTATCTGCGCGAGAACCAGATCGTTCCGGAAAAGAACGACCTCAACTCGCTGCTGTTCCTGATGACTCCCGGAGTCGAGTCGAGCAAGGCCGGCACCTTGCTGAGCGCGTTTGTGATCTTCAAGCGTCTGCACGACGAGAATGCACGACTGGAAGACGTCATCGGCGAGTTCGTTCGCAAGCGGCCGGCGCGCTATGCCGGCATACGGCTGCGCGATCTCTGCTCGGAGATGCATGCCTTCTTCCGCGAAGCCAACGTCAGCCTGCTGCAGCGGGCACAGTTCATGCCCGAGCACCTGCCCGATCCCGCGATGCCGCCGCACGTGGCGGTGCGCCAGCTCGTGCGCAATAATGTCGACTATGTCCCGATCGAGCAGGCGGCGGGCCGCATTGCCACCACCATGTTCGTGGTCTATCCGCCCGGCATTGCCAGCATCGTGCCCGGCGAGAGGCTCGACGAGCGGGCCAAGCCGATGCTCGATTATCTGCTCATGTTCGAGAAGTGCGCCAACCTGTTCCCCGGCTTCGACGTCGAGATCCAGGGCATCTATCGCGAGACCGACAAGGACGGGGCCGTGCGCTTCTACACTTACGTGGTGCGCGAGTAGGCGATCTCGACCGGCGCCGTCGTCGTGCCTTCGCCGATGGCGCGCTGCATCAGGAGGGTGTCGGTCCACTTGCCGTACTTGAAGCCGACGCCCTCCAGGAGGCCGACCCGACGAAAACCGTGCACCTCGTGCAGGCTCTGCGACGGCACGTTTTCGGCGTCGATATAGGCGAACATCTGGCGGTAACCTGCGCCGGTGCAGGCCTCGACCAGCGCCGGCAGGAGCTGACGACCGATGCCGGAATGAAGATGGTCGGGATGGACGTAGATCGAATGCTTCACCGCATAGCGGTAGGCCGGTCGCTTGCGGAACGGCACGGCATAGGCGTAGCCCACGACCATCCCATCGCGCTCGGCCACGAGGTGAGGCAACCGCCGCCTCAGCATGTTCTTGCGTCGCCGGTTGATATCGACGGCCTGCATCGGCTCGGCGTCGAATTCGCCCAGCCCGCGCGTTACGTGATGCGTGTAGATCGCCACCATGGACGCCACGTCGCTTTCGGTCGACGAACGCACCGTGACGTCGCGCGGCCTGTCGAGCACGGACTCGCTGGTCGCTGGCTTCACCGGCATCCTCCCTCTGTGACGTCCGGATCAAACACGGGCGCATGACGATTTGATGTCAGCGCAAAAAGAAGGGACCCGGAGAGTTGACACTCTCCAGGTCCCCAGACGCCCCCTCTAAACTCGCTGGCGCCGCGGCGATGGTCTCAGCCGCGTCAATCCATGCGCGCGAAGATACCGGCCGGCACGGCGAAGGCACAGGGGTCGCTTGGTATCAATTGTTATGGCTTCGTGACCGGGGCCGGCCGGAAAAGCTCGCCCGCACATGATCGGCGAGGTCGCGCGCGGCGGGACCGAGGCCGGGCGGCGCATAGAGATTGATGCGGAACTCGGGCAGCGACGGCAGCCGGGCCTCGCGTCCCAGGATGACGAAGCGCTCGGGCACCGAGGAGCGCAGCAGCGGCGCCACCGCGAGACCCGCCTCGAGCACGGCATAGACGGGCTCCAGCCGGCTCACCTCGCAGACCGCGCGCCAGTCGCGCCCCGCCTTGCCCAGCGCCTCGACGGCGACCGGACGGAAGACGCAGGTCGGCGCCCCGAGCGAGACCGGCAACGGATCCTTGAGATGGGCGTCGCCATCGGCCGCGCCGACCCAGACCAGCCGGTCGGTACGGAGCGTCTCGCCGTGGCGGCCGCACTCGGTCTCGGTGGTCATGGCGAGATCGACGCCGCCCGACTTCAGTTCCTCGCGTATCACGCGCGAATCCTCGCAGACGAGACTGACGCGCACGCGCGGCTGCGCCTTGGCGAAGCGCCGCAGGATCGCCGGCACGAAGCTGCCGATGATGTCGTAGGGCACGCCGAAACGGACCTCGCCCTCGAACTGCGGCGCGCGCATCGACGACCAGACCTCGTCGTTCATCGCCACCAGACGGCGCGCCTGCTCGAGCAAGCGCTCGCCGGCCGGCGCCAGTACCAGCCCGCGCCCCTGGCGCGTGAACAGGCGGCAATCGAGCGCTTCCTCCAGCCGCTTGATCTGCTGGCTGGCCGCCGCCTGGCTCATGCCGAGCACCGCGGCCGCACGTGTGACGCCGCCCGCTTCGACGACGGTGAGGAAGGCGCGCACCAGTGCCAGATCGAGGTCCCCGCGCATGTTCAATATATAAACACCATTGAACGATCATATACAAAACATTCGTTTTTGTTATTCTTTGGATCGCTCTAGCGTGGCGCATGACCACGAAGATCTCAGGCCTCTGGCTGCCGCTCATCACGCCGTTCAAGGACGGCGCCATCGACTTTGCGAGCTACGACCGTCTCGTGAACCACTACATCGCCAAGGGCGTCGACGGGCTGCTGCCGCTGGGCACCACCGGCGAATCGCCGGCGCTCGACGAGGACGAGGTCGCCGCCGTGATCGAGCGTACGCTGGCGGTTGCCGACGGAAGGGTGCCGGTGTTTGCCGGCGTCGGCGGCAACGCCACGGCCAAGGTCGAGAAGGAGCTGAAGCGGCTTCGCCATCTGCCCATCGCCGGCATCCTGTCGGTATGCCCCTACTACAACCGACCGGGCCAGGACGGGCTGATCGCGCACTTCCGACGCATCGCCGCGGCCACCGACCGCGACGTGGTGATCTACAACATCCCCTATCGCACGGCGGTGAACCTCTCCAACGACTCGCTGCTCGAGCTGGCCGAGGTGCCGAACGTCGTGGGCGTGAAGGACAGTTCCGGCAGCATCGAGCAATCGCTCGAGCTTCTTCGCCGCAAGCCCGCGGACTTCGCCGTGCTGACCGGCGAGGATGCGCTGTTCTTCACCATGAGGGCCAACGGCGCGGAGGGTGGCATCCTGGCGGCGAGCCATCTGATGACGGAGGGCTTCGTCGAAGTCGAACACCGCTTCGCGGCCGACGATCTCGCCGGCGCGCGGGCCGCCTGGGCGCCGCTCGCGCAGTTCGTGCCGCTGCTGTTCGCCGAAGCCAACCCGATGCCGATCAAGCATCTCCTGTGTCGACAGGGGCTGATCGCCTCTCCGGAATGCCGCCTGCCGCTCACCAGGATCTCCGACGGGCTGGCCCGCCGGCTGGACGCGGTGTTCGACCAGACGAAGGCGGCTGCCTAACCGCGCGCCTTCAGGAGATCGCGGATCTCGGTCAGCAGCTCCTGCTCCTTGGTCGGCGGTGCGGGTGGCGCCGGCGCCGACTCTTCCTGCTTGATCACGCGGTTCATGCCCTTGATCACCAGGAAGAGCACCCAGGCGATGATCAGGAAGTTCACCGTCACCGTGAGGAACGTACCGTAGCCCAGCGTCGCGCCCGCCTTCTTGGCCGCGTCGTAGGTCGCGGCCTGGCTGGCGGCCGGCGTGAGGCCGATGAAGTAGTTGGTGAAGTCGAGCCCGCCCGCGATGCGGCCGACGATCGGCATGATGACGTCGCCGACCAGCGAATCGATGATCTTGCTGAATGCGGCGCCGATGATCACGCCGATGGCGAGATCCACGACGTTGCCGCGCATCGCGAATTTCTTGAACTCCTGAAGCATGGATCTTCTCCCCTTGTCGTCTTTAGGTAACGCGCAGCCACACCAGCAAAGCAGAAACAGTGACCACCGAGAAGGCCGTCGACAGAAGAACGGAGGCGGTGTTCTGCTCGACCGACACGTCGAACTGCTTGGCCAACACGAAGGCGTTGGCGGCGGTCGGCAGCGAGGCCATCAGGAGCGCTACCTTGCCCGCGATCGAATCGATCGGCACGAAGAACGGCAGAATCAGCAGCGCCGCCAGCGGCTGCAGCAGGAGCTTGATCAGCGTGGCAAGCCCCGCCTCGGCGAGGCCACTCTTGATCGACTTGTCCGACAGGAACAAGCCGATGGCGAACAGCGCACAGGGCGCGGCCGCAGCCCCCATGAGATCGAGCCACTTCTCGACCGGTACGGGGATCGGCACGCCGACCCACGAGGCCAGGATGCCCAGCGCGATCGAGACCGGCAGGGGGTTGCGCGCCACGTTGAAGGCGGCGCGGAGAAAGGTCCGGACCGGACCGTGGCCGGCCGCGACCTCGAGTTCGATCAGCATGACGCCGAACACCATCGAGACGACGGCCGTCACGATCACCGTGAGCATGGCCGGCGGCAGGCCCTGCTCACCGAAGGCCGCCAGGCAGAGCGGCACGCCCATGTAGCCGACATTGCCCCACGAAGCGGCGATGCCCTGCAGGCTCATGGCGGCAAGGCCGCCGCGCGAAACCAGACGCGTGGAAATCATGCCGACGACGAAGGTCGCGACCACGGCGATGCCGAAGCCCGTCATGAGGCTGGGATCGAGCACGGCGGCCACCGGCGTGCGCGCCAGGGTCCCGAAGAACAGAACCGGCAGGGCGAAGTAGCTCACGAAGGCGTTGAGCGCCGTGGTCGCCTCAGGCCCCAGGATACGCCACCGGCCAGCCAGATAGCCCGCCAGGATGACGCCGAAGATCGGAAAGGCGACGTTGAGAATGGCCTGCACGATCTATCCGATTGCAGTTACTCTAACCTATTAAGAATTTGACATAAACGGTACAAATCACATAGCATTTTAGAGATACAGAAAGGCCGCGCACGTCCCCTCACCGCAAGCGGCCCGGGAGAAATTCATGCGTCTTTTGATCGCCAGCATGGCCGCCCTGGCTGCGGTCGCCTTTGCCGCCCCGTCTTTCGCGCAGGACGAGACCATGCCGACCCCGGCGCCCACCGCCAAGCCGAAGGCGGGCACGGCGGCGTCCTGCAACAAGATCAAGAGCAGCTCGCAGCGCAGCGCCTGCCTGAAGAAGGTCCAGGTCGCCAAGGCGCAGCCCGCCAAGAAGACCAAGAAGACCGGCACCACGCCGGCGGCCCCCAAGTCGCCTGAAGTGGGCCAGCTCCCGCCGACCTCCACGCCAGCGCCGGCGATGGCCGCGCCTTCTTCAGGCCCGGTCAGCGTTCCGCCGCTGCCGTCAAAGACGATTTGATTTAGCGCCCCTCCACCGGAAACCGCGCTAGTCTCCGCTCTCCCCAACCACGGGAGAGCGACATGGCCCACTCTGCCAATCTGATCTCGACGGACGATCTCGCGCGCCGGCTCGGCGCTCCGGCGCTTCGCGTCTTCGATTGCACCACCTATCTGAAGCCCGGACCCGACGGCCGCTACATCGCCGAAAGCGGTCGCGCCAACTACGACCAGGGTCATATCCCCGGCGCGGCCTATCTCGATCTTCAGGCCGACCTCTCCGACAAGAATTCTAAGCTGCGCTTTACCCTGCCGTCGTTGCAAGACCTCACCGAGGCCTTCGCCGCCAAGGGCGTGGGCCACGGCACCTTGGTGGTCCTCTACAGCCACGCCTCGCCGGTCTGGGCGAGCCGCATCTGGTGGATGCTGCGTGCCGTCGGCTTCGACGAGGTGGCGATCCTCGACGGCGGGCTCGACAAGTGGAAGGCGGAAGGCCGTGCTCTCTCGACCGAACCCGTCACCCATCCGCCGGCAACGCTTTCGCTACGCGCCCGGCCTGAGGTCTTCGTCGACAAGGACGCGATCAAGGGCGCCATCGGCGATGGCGGGACACTGACCCTCAACGCGCTCAGCCACGATCAGCACAACGGGGCCGGCGGCGTGGTCTACGGACGTGCGGGGCGGATCGCCGGCTCGTCCTGCGTGCCGGCCGCCAGCCTGTTCGGGCCGGACAAGGCGCTGAAGCCGATCGCGGAGCTGCGCGCGGCCTTCGAGGGCGTTGGCGCCGCGCCCGACAAGCGCGTGCTGGTCTATTGCGGTGGCGGCATAGCCGCCACGCTCGACGCTTTCGTCCTCACCGCCCTCTTGGGTCACCGGAACGTCTCGGTGTACGACAATTCCATGCAGGAATGGGCCAACGATCCGGCCCTGCCCATGGAAGTCGGATAACCAGGGAGGATGACGTGACGGCCTATATCATCGTCGAGATCGACACCAAGGACGAGGCGCTGATGGCGGAATACCGCAAGCACACGCCCGGCCTCGTCTCCAAGTTCGGCGGCAAGTTCATCGTGCGCGGCGGCAACTGCACGAGCCTCGAAGGCGGCTGGACGCCGGCGCGCGTCGTGATGCTGGAATTCCCCGACCGCGCCAAGGCCGAGCGCTTCTATCACTCGGAAGAGTACAAGCCCGTCCTCGCGATGCGACTGAAGGCGGGCCACTCCAGGGCGATCCTGGTCGACGGCCACGATGGTTGAGGCCCGCAGGGCCGATGCGGCCGCCTACAGGGCGATCGGCACGCTCTACAATGCCCTGATGACGGCGCTGGTGCTGGGCCTCGTCACACGGCGCGGCGAGGACACGGCACGCGACTACGTCTTCCGCCATTTCCGGCGCCAGCATCTGGAGAAATTCCTGCCCGGACTGCAGAAGCTCGGCCTGGCCGGTGAGAAGGATGCGCCGGCCTGTGCGCTGTACCACTACCATTCCAATGCCCTGGGCGGCGTGAAGACCGGCTATCTGCGCGAAAGCGACCGCAAGGCATGGGTGCGCTACCCGCCGCCGCGCTGGATCTGGAAGGGCACGGCCATCGCCGCCGTGCCGCACGCCGTCTCGGCCGCCATGCTGCACGGCTGGCACGGCCACAACGGCGTCTCGCTCGGCAACCCGGGGCTCGGTTTCGTCTGCACCGGCATGACGGTGGACGGCATGCCGGGCCTCGAAGGCTACTACTTCGACTACGGCCGGCCGCTTGAGGAAGGGGAGCGCGTGCGCTTCGCCTACGGCACCGAGGAAATGCCGCGCGTCGACTGGAGCGCTCAGCCGAAACTCGAGACCGCGAGCTGGCCCGAGGAACGGCGCCTGAAGACTTTTCGCGCTTACGCGATCGAATACCTGCGCACCATGCTGCCGACCCTCCAGGAACTGCTGGGACCCGACGACGCTCGCCGGGAGCTCGGCCGCGTGGCGCGACTGGTCGGGCTGCAATTCCACGAGGAGACCGCGCGCGACATGGGCCTGCCGACAGACGTCGAGCGCGGCGACCTGGCAAGCGCCCGCGATTTCGGACGCTGGCTGTCGGCGGTGATGGCGGCCGGCGGCGAAGACGTCGTCGCCGAGGAGAAGGATGGCGCCGTGACCGTCCGCCTGGCCGGCTGGCGCGCAGTGCGCGACCTGGCGCTCGCCGATCCGCTCCTGGCCTTCGACGCCTGGAACGAGTTGTGGCTCGGCGCCGCGGCGGCCCACGACCGCTTCCTCAGCCTTCAGACGTCGCGCTCGGTAGGCGACAAGGGCTGGTCTATCGCCTGGCGTATCGCGCCGAGATAGCCTGCCGGCAATGGATATCCGGCAACACGCCCGCCAAGCCCGGAAAGGTCGACCCAGCGCGCCTCCCGGTGCTCATGGCTCAGGGTGATCTGACCGTCGCCCTGCAGCTCGCACACGTAAGCGACAATTCGCACGAAGCGCTGCGGCAGCACTTCGAACAGATGTTCGCCCAGCAACGCGCCGGCCTCGACGACGATCCCGGTCTCCTCCCGCACTTCGCGAACCACTGCTGCGCAATGATCCTCGTCAGGATCGGGCCGCCCACCCGGCAAATCCCACTCGTCGCGCGCGTTCAAGAGCAACAGGACGCGACCGGCGTTGATCAGCACACCCTTTACGGAAATTGGGCAGTCCATACTCATGGGAGCGCGCCACTCCAGTAGAGTTCATGATGCGCCACAGGAGTGGCGCGCTCCAACGAGAAAAGGCCGGGGATTGCTCCCCGGCCTTTCCGATATTCCTTGAGAAGACCGGACTTAGAAGTCCATGCCGCCCATGCCGCCGTCGCCGCCCGGCGGCATCATCGGGGCCTTCTTCTCCGGGCGCTCGGCGACCATGGCTTCGGTCGTGACGAGCAGGCCAGCCACCGAAGCGGCATCCTGCAGCGCGGTACGAACGACCTTGGTGGGGTCGACGATACCGGCCTTGATCATGTCCTTGTACTCTTCGGCCTGTGCGTCGAAGCCGCGGTTCTTGTCCTTCTGCTCCAGCAGCTTGCCGGCAACCACGGCGCCGTCGAGGCCTGCGTTGGCGACGATCTGGCGCAGGGGAACCTGGATCGCCTTGCGGATGATGTCGACACCGACCTGCTGGTCACGATCTTCGAGCTGGACCTTGGCCAGGGCCTGGACCGCATAGAGCAGGGCAGCACCGCCGCCCGGAACGATACCTTCCTCGACCGCGGCGCGAGTCGCATGCAGCGCATCGTCCACGCGATCCTTGCGCTCCTTCACCTCAACCTCGGTGGAACCACCGACGCGGATG